>NZ_JACYVY010000076.1:0-435 GCF_017151825.1 Staphylococcus sp. EG-SA-18 | reverse complement strand
GAAGTCGTAACAAGGTAGCCGTATCGGAAGGTGCGGCTGGATCACCTCCTTTCTAAGGATATATTCGGAACATCTTCTTCAGAAGATGCGGAATAACGTGACATATTGTATTCAGTTTTGAATGTTTGTTCATTCAAATTAATGGGCCTATAGCTCAGCTGGTTAGAGCGCACGCCTGATAAGCGTGAGGTCGGTGGTTCGAGTCCACTTAGGCCCACCATTAATTTAATACCTATTTGGGGGCTTAGCTCAGCTGGGAGAGCGCCTGCTTTGCACGCAGGAGGTCAGCGGTTCGATCCCGCTAGTCTCCACCATTATTTGTACATTGAAAACTAGATAAGTAAGTAAAATATAGATTTTACCAAGCAAAACCGAGTGAATAAAGAGTTTTAAATAAGCTTGAATTCATAAGAAATAATCGCTAGTGTTCGAAAG
>NZ_JACYVY010000075.1:0-442 GCF_017151825.1 Staphylococcus sp. EG-SA-18 | reverse complement strand
TATCTTTGGCACTAAATAAATTAGGTGTAAAGATGTCTGATTTTAAATTCACTACTTGTTTCTTTCCATTTTTGAAATATACTGTATATTTTGCTTGTTTCGCAAATTTTAAGTCAAGATCACTGATGCCTCTTTCACTTTTTAATACAGATTTCACTTTGTCATTTAAATATTTGTAACTAATTAATTGTTTATTCGAAATTTTTAGTTTTGATAAAATTGGTGTTGATGTGCCATTTACTGCAATTGTATATGGTACATAGCTATCCGCTTTCGCTTTTGACCCTGTTTTAACATCAATATCTATCTTTTTAATATCTTTGGCACTAAATAAATTAGGTGTAAAGATGTCTGATTTTAAATTCACTACTTGTTTCTTTCCATTTTTGAAATATACTGTATATTTTGCTTGTTTCGCAAATTTTAAGTCAAGATCACTGAT
>NZ_JACYVY010000074.1:0-484 GCF_017151825.1 Staphylococcus sp. EG-SA-18 | reverse complement strand
CTCTATTTATACAATACTTCGTATTGAATGGCTTCGCTTTGCCCGTCTGGCACATTACTGTAAAATTCTATAAATAGAATTTTTGATGACGGGTCCCTTCCTAGGGTGCCGTCTCAGCCACCCCAACCGGCACATTGTTGTAAGCTGACTATATGTCAGCTTCTGTGTTGGGGCCCCTGTCTTCGACTGGCACTGCTCCCTCAGGAGTCTCGCCATTAATACTACGTATTAACATGTAATTTTACTTTGAAATACATTAAAGCCCAAATTAATCAAAAGCTTTCTGAACCAGAAACGAAAAAAAATCTATAGTCATAGAAAAATTTATGTAGAGCCTGTTTTTGGATTTATGAAGGTTATTTTGGGTTTCACTCGAATGTCAGTTCGAGGAATAAATAAAGTTAAACGAGAGCTAGGTTTTGTATTAATGGCACTTAATATAAGGAAAATAGCAGCTCAACGAGCTGTACATTATAAAATACAT
>NZ_JACYVY010000073.1:0-102617 GCF_017151825.1 Staphylococcus sp. EG-SA-18 | reverse complement strand
TAATTGGAGCCGTTCTTATGGACCTACATGATGAATGGATTTATTCTTCAAGAAAATACATCAATTTTGATAAGTAGAAATGGTAAAAACATTGTATAGCATTTTACACAGGAGTCTGGACTTGACTAAACATTTCGTTTATTATTTATATCACTTAACTAATTAATTTATAATTTTTTATTGTTTTTAAGTTATCACTTAAAAATCGTTTGGCAAATTCGTTGTGACGCGTGTCCATCTTCTAATGAACAGAATTTTTGATAAAATACCGTTCGTGCTTCAATATACTCATTTGCAGTCTCATCGATTTGTTTTAATGCATCAATGAGTGCTGTTTGATTTTCAACAATTGGACCTGGCAACTCTTTTTTATAATCCATGTAAAAACCTCTAAGCTCATCGCCATATTTATCTAAGTCATACGCATAGAAAATTTGCGGACGCTTTAATACACCGAAGTCGAACATGACAGATGAGTAGTCGGTAACTAACGCATCGCTGATTAAGTATAAATCCGAAATATCTTCATAATCTGAAACGTCTTTCACAAAATCATCATGTTCATCAATACGTGTCACAACTAAATAATGCATGCGTAATAAAATAACATAATCATCATCCAGCGCTTGACGCAAAGCTTCTATATCAAAGTTAACATTAAATTGATATGAACCTTCTCGAATCGCTTCATCGTCACGCCAAGTTGGCGCGTACATAATCACTTTTTTATCTAATGGAATATTTAATCTTGTCTTAATACCATTAATATATTCAGTATCATTGCGTTTATGTGATAATTTATCATTTCTTGGATAACCTGTTTCCAAAATCCTATCTCGACTAACATGAAATGCATGTTGAAATATCGATGTCGAATATGGATTAGGTGACACTAGATAATCCCACCGTTGGCTTTCTTTTTTAAAGCCATCTTGGTAATTTTGAGTATTTGTTCCTAGCATTTTAACGTTACTAATATCCAAACCAATCTTTTTCAATGGCGTGCCATGCCATGTTTGTAAGTACGTCGTTCGCGGTGATTTATATAACCAATCTGGTGTACGTGTGTTAATCATCCACGCTTTCGCTCTTGGCATCGCTAAAAACCATTTCATTGAAAACTTTGTAACATATGGTACATTGTGCTGTTGGAATATGTGTTCATATCCTTTTTTCACACCCCATATTAATTGGGCATCGCTATGTTCAGTTAAGTATTCATATAATGCTTTGGGGTTGTCGCTGTATTGTTTACCATGAAAGCTTTCAAAATAAATTAGATTCTTGTTTGGCAATTTTGATAGTAATTTAAAAGTCGTATATATACTATGTTCTATCAATTTTTTAATTGTATTTTTAATCATGTCGTACCTCCGACGTGTTTTTGTAATTATATTAATATGTATGAGCAAGCTCATTGTAACCATGCCTATTATAGCATTTCATCATAAAATACATTTAACCATTACACTTGTCGTTAATTATCATACGAAATACATGATTAATGTACCACTTTAACATAACAAAAAATCGTTATCCATTCATAACGTATGTGTCTACACATTTATGAATTAGATAACGATTGGATCGATTATTTTATTTTACAAAATGACAATTCAGTTGGAACAGGCTGGGACATAAATCAATGTTCTATGCTCTACGAAGTTATATTGGCAGTAGTTGACTGAACGAAAATGCGCTTGTAACAAGCTTTTTTCAATTCTAGTCAGGGGCCCCAACACAGAAGCTGACGAAAAGTCAGCTTACAATAATGTGCAAGTTGGGGTGGCTGAGACGGCACCCTAGGAAGGGACCCGTCATCAAAAATTCTATTTATAGAATTTTACAGTAATGTGCCAGACGGGCAAAGCGAAGCCATTCAATACGAAGTATTGTATAAATAGAGAACAGCAGTAAGATAATTTTCAATTAGAAAATATCTTACTGCTGTTTTTTAGGGATTTCTGTCCCAGCCTCTTATGCATGAAAAATCAAAAGGTTATTCTCATTGTATAGTCCTGCTTCTCATCATGACATGTTGCTAACTTCATTGTCAGAACCCTTCTTGAAAACTATGCCTTATGACTCATTTGCATGGCAAGTAATATATGCCAACATTAGCGTCTAAACAAATCTTTGACTAAACGTTCACTTGAGCGACCATCTTGATATTTAAAATGTTTATCTAAGAATGGTACAACTTTTTCAACCTCATAATCTTCATTGTCCAAAGCATCCATTAATGCATCAAAGGATTGTACAATTTTACCTGGAACAAATGATTCATATGGTTCATAGAAATCACGCGTCGTAATGTAATCTTCTAAGTCAAATGCATAGAAAATCATCGGCTTTTTAAATACTGCATATTCATATATTAAAGATGAATAATCACTAATCAACAAGTCTGTAACAAAGAGAATATCGTTAACTTCACGATGATCTGACACATCGATAAAGTATTGTCTATGTTCACGTGAAATATTAAGTCTATTTTTTACGAACGGATGCATTTTGAATAACACAACTGCATTATGCTTCTCGCAGTATCTTGCTAAACGTTCAAAATCAATTTTAAAAAATGGATAATGTGCCGTACCGTGACCATTACCTCTAAATGTCGGTGCGAATAGAATAACTTTCTTACCTTTTATAATTGGCAATTCATCTTCCATCTCTTGTTTAATTTGTGTTGCATAAGCTTCATCAAATAGTACATCAGTACGTGGTACACCTGTTGGTACAACATTTTCTTCTCTAATTCCAAATGCTTCAGCATAAAATGGAATATCGGTTTCTGATGAAACATATGCTTTCGTGTAACTACGATGGTTTAATGAATCGATAAATGGACCACCTTTTTTACCTGTACGACTAAAGCCAACTGTTTTAAAAGCACCAACGGCATGCCACACTTGAATAATTTCTTGTGATGGTCTAAAGCGAACCGTATAAATTAATGGATGGAAATCATCAACAAAAATATAATCTGCCTTACCAAGTAAATATGGCAATCTAAACTTGTCTCTCCATTTACGTCTATCCGTAATATTCGCCTTAAATACCGTTTTAATATCATAATCAAAATCTACTTTTTGGCGTAGTAACTCATCATATACATACTTGAAATTCCCTGATAAATTCGGACGCGAATCTGATGTGAATAATATTGTTTTGCTTCTTTTAATATGTAGTAACTTTGTAATATTAAAAATAGCTTTAAATAAGAAACTTCTACTTTCAAATGAAGCTTTATGACCTTGTTTATGAATCCAGTGTGCACTTGTCGCAATGACCCCTGATTTCTCTTGAGGTAAGGTGATTTCAATATCAAATACAAATTCGTTAACGTCACTTGCTATTTCCGGAGTAATGGTATAGACCGTATGTTGTGATACGCCACCTTTACGGAAAACTTTAGCATCATACGCTAATAAATAGTTCACTTTTCCATTTTGTGTAGTCAGCTCATTGTATTCTTCAATTTGCTCTTCATTTAATGCCGCATAAGCTTGATCAATAATATTTGGATTAAGTTGTCCAATATACTCTAACTGGTCATGATAAACAAATAAATATTTATCCATTGGTAAATAATACCCATCGTCTAATATTGCGACGTTGAATCTACATATAAATGTATTACCGTCTATTTTCATTTCATTTGCTTCTAATGTTTTTGTTTCGGTTAAATTCCTCAGAACAAATTGTCCTGATGTTAAATCGACACCTTCACTATGTCCTTCAATATATAACTGAACACGTTCCCAGTATATGTTATCAATATGTATTGCTTGTTTCGTTTTTGTCATTGTTATTCCCCCATCGGTTTATTAAATCGTCCATTTCAATACTGTTTTTCCCCAAGATGTCGATAAATCCATTTCAAACGCTTGGACGATATCTTGCATCGTACATACATTAATTTCATGTCCTTTTAATAAGGCTAACTTTTCAACTATGTCTGGGTACTTACGATATAAATCAACAACTTGCTCAAAATCTTTAGAGCCGCTTCGACTACTACCAATCAATGTTAATCCTTTTTCAAGTACTAATCGTGTATTCACTTCCACGGGTAATTCACTTACGCCTAACAAAGCAATACTGCCTTCTGGTGAAATATGTTCAACTATTTGTTGAAGTGCAACTTGACTTCCTTTACCTCCAACACATTCAAATGCATGATTAATTTTAAGATCATCTGGTATTTGATTTACTGTAAAGATGTCATCTACAAATGAAAAATGACTTAATTTATAGTCTGTCTTACCAAATACATAAATTTTAGCTTCTGGGTACAACTTACGTAGCAAAATAGCAGTAATATAACCTAAGTTACCATCACCCCAAATACCAAAGCTGGTTTTCAAAGGTATAGATTTACGTTCAAATCGTTGTATAGCATGATAACTTACTGACACTAACTCTGTGTATGAAATCGTACTCAAATCAATGGCATTAGGCAGCGGAACGATACGATCATGTGCCATCACAACGTAGTCTTGCATAAAACCATCATAACCACTAGATCTAAAATAACTAGAGGGCAGGTAATTCTCGGCAATCACGTCGTGTTTTTCTGTAGGTGTATTCGGCACCATTACTACTTTCGTACCTTTTTCAAATACGCCTTTACTATCGAATACAACTTCACCAACAGCTTCATGAACTAGTGACATTGGTAATTTTTTGCGCAGTACATTTTCATCTCTTCGACCTGTGTAATACCTTTGATCAGCTGCACAAATAGACAAGTATAAAGGTCTTACAATGACATGATTACCATAAATATCAACATTATTATATGTGACGTCGAACTGTCTCGGTGCAACGAGTTGATATACTTGATTAATCATCGGCAATATCACCTTGAATAATGGCATTTGCTACTTTTAAATCATACGGTGTTGTCACTTTAATGTTGTATAGTTCTCCACGTACCAATTTAACTGGATGTCCAGATTCGACAATGATTTTACATGCATCTGATAAGATTTCTTTTTGTGCACTACTTAAGGCGCGATAACTATCTTGTAATAATTTAATATTAAATGATTGTGGTGTTTGGCCTTGATACATTTCATTCCTTACAGGGATACTGTGTATGTTCTGTTTATCTTTAGACATTACAATCGTATCAATTGCTTCAATGACTGTATCTACTGCACCATATTTTTCTGCTACTTCAATATTCTCTTTAATAATACGTTGAGTTAAAAATGGTCTTACGGCATCATGAGTTACAATCACATCATCATTATTAATTCCATTTACATTGCGAATATAGTCGATAATGTTCATAATTGTTTCGTTTCGATCCGTACCACCTGCAACTACTTTGACACGTTGATCTGTAATGTTATATTTTTTTAAAATATCCTGTGTATGGGAAATCCACTGTGCTGGCGTTGCGATAATAATCTCATTAAATTCACTCACTAAAATGAACTTCTCAATTGTATGGATTAAAATCGGTTTATTATCAATATCTAAAAATTGTTTTGGTAATGGCACGTTCCCCATTCTCGAACCAATACCTCCTGCTAAAATACCTGCATAAATCATGTTGTCCTCCATTCTGTCATTACATCATTTCCATTTATACATTACTGACCTATGCCCGCACATAAGCCTAACCTATTGCTCACTTGCCTCTTTTATTAATCCAAAGATAGTTGTCACAATAGTGTGATAATTTTTTATAAAAATGTATTTTTGTAACTGACCATTCTAAGTTGTTTTGCCATGCAGTTAATCATTAACTCTGACGATATTAAATTGTTAAAGGTATTAATGTTTACTCTTTTTCAAATTCATTATTACTGCCATCATTTTACCATATATTATAATAAATTTATCTTATTAAGTGGCTGTACTTGATTTTCACTTTAAAAATTATCAAATATTGCCATCTCATTTTAAGTATACAAAATGCAAAACAACCGATTCACAAGCATATTTCACACAAGTAAACCGGCTATTTAGCAACGTATATTCGAAGATGAGTTATTTCGATAGTATCTGTAGACCAGACGGCATTCGCACTTTCATAGCTATAACTATACCAGTGTTTTCGTCCTCAAAGGTGCATACTAATAAATCGTAAACATGACTTTATCAAATCGTTCTTTCTTGTTAACTAATTTATCAAATGTCTCTGGGCCTTTTTCTAACGGTAAAAAATGAGAAATAATAGGCTTTACATTAATATCTTTCGTCTTCATATAATGTAAGGTTGCCGTCCACTCTTTGCCCGGAAAATTACTGGACAAACAGTTCCAAGAGCCACATACTGTCAACTCGTTACGCAGAATTTTTTCAAAATGAACGCGATCAATCTCAATATCATCATATGGTATTCCGAGTAATACCACCTCGCCACCTTTTTTAGGTAGCGTCAATATTTGACCAATCGTAACTTTAGCACCTGATGATTCTATAGCTAAATCGATTTGATTGGCGTAATGATTTTCGATGAATTTCTCAAGATTTTCTTCTTTTGAATTGATTGTTTGATGTGCGCCCAATGATGTTGCAATATCTAGTTTATGCGCATCTATATCTATAGCGATGATATGTGCAGCACCAAATATTCGTGCCCATTGAATAGCTAACAAACCTATACTGCCACACCCCATTACTGCAACAGTCATACCAGGTTGTATATTCGATTTATAAAACCCATGCGCAACAACGGCTGATGGCTCAACCATTGCTGCTTCAATGTAATCAACATTGTCTGGAACCTTTAAAACATTTTGCGCTGGCAATTTGACATATTCCGCGAACGATCCAGGTTCATATGAGCCAATAACGAATAACTTTTCACATCGTGCATATTCACCTTTTAAACAATACTCGCATTGATAACAAGGTATTGCTGGGCAACCTGTCACTTTGTCGCCTACATTAACATGCGTAACATCACTTCCAATGGCATCTACAACACCTGAAAATTCATGACCAAATGGCATACCTTTAATGTATGGCCCCATTTTTTTGTATCGTGACGTGTCTGAACCACATATGCCAGTCGCTCGTACTTTAACAATAACGTCATTCGCACTTTCAATGACTGGCTTTTCATTATCCTCATACCGTAAATCTTCCACGCCATATAATTTCAATGCTTTCACTTGTAAATCACCTCAAATTTGATTTAATTCACAACTTTTTTCTTTTTAAAAATACCTGTCGCAAAATAACCTGCAATGACAATGGAATTACTTACGAGTAAATGTTCCATATAAAAATCAGTGATTTGTCTTAATGGCCCAAGCATAAAAGTTAGCATTGATTCTACCATATTAATTCTCTCCTTCATTTTCATCTAAATCGAGCGGCTTAAGTAATGCTTTAATACCTTCGCCAGATTTTAAATGTTGATACGCCTCGTCCCATTTCGAAATATCATATATTTTTGTCACCAAAGCTTCAGCATTTACTAAACCATCCGCCATAAGTTGCAATGAAGGTTCCCAATCTGCTGGCTTTTGACTTCTACTACCAACAACTGTTATTTCTTTTTGAATCACTTTTTCCATATCAAATGGAATTTCAGCATCCTTAAAAATACCTATTTGACTGTAGAAACCTTTTTTGCGTAAAATATCCAAACCTTGTCGTGCTGCTGGAACTGCACCTGAACATTCAACAACAACATCTGCACCGTAACCGTCTGTAATTCCATTGATATACGTTTTTAAGTCTGTTTGTTGTAAATTGACTACATAATCCATGTGCAATGCTTCTGCTTTATCTAATCTGACTTTGTCATTGTCCAATCCAGTTACCACAACAGTTGCGCCTTTACTTTTTAACACTTGTGCTACAAGTAATCCGATTGGCCCAGGTCCCATTACAACTGCTACATCGCCTGAATTGACTTGAATCTTAGAAACGCCATGATGTGCACATGCTAATGGTTCTGTCATAGCTGCAGACTGATACGATACTTCATCTGGAATATGATGCAAACTTTCTTCACGTGCAATGACATAATTAGTAAATGCGCCATCAACTTGTGTTCCAATACCTTTTCGATGGTTGCATAAATTATAGTCTTTTGATTTACAGTATTCACACTCATTACAAACATAGAATGTCGTTTCAGAAGTGACACGGTCACCAACTTTAAAATCTTTAACGTCTGCTCCAACTTCAACGATTTCACCAGAAAATTCATGACCTAATGTCACTGGAAAATTAACTTTATAATGCCCTTCATAAGTATGAATGTCTGTGCCACAAATTCCTGCATAATGTACTTTAATCTTTACTTTATCATCTAGCGGTGTTGCAACTTCTTTATCAAGAAGTTCTAAGTTGCCATGTCCTTCTCTTGTTTTTACTAAAGCTTTCACCACAAACACCTCGATTTTTAATTGAATAGACTAAATAGTTTAAAGATAAGATAGTTAACGATATTACCACCTTGATCAATACTTGAAATTTCAGATGAACCTTTTGGCATTTGTACATTCGTACCTTTCGCCATATCTGTGAAAATGGGTGCTACGTCTGTTGCAATATATAATGAAATTGCAATCATAATCGTGCCCACAATGACAGAATGAATAATGTTTCCTCTTGCTGCACCAACAATAAACGCGACAACAAATGGTATAGTTGCTAAGTCACCAAAAGGTAGTACTTGGTTTCCTGGTAAAATAACGGCTAATAAAACAGTGATAGGTACTAAAATTAATGCTGTCGAAATAACCGCTGGATGACCTAATGCTACAGCCGCATCCAATCCAATATAAATTTCACGTTCGCCAAAACGTTTATTTAGCCATGTTCTTGCAGACTCTGAAACTGGCATTAAACCTTCCATTAAGATTTTTACCATTCTAGGCATTAATACCATTACTGCAGCCATTGACATTCCTAAATTAATGATGTCTCCAGGTTTGTAACCTGCTAACACACCAATACCTAAACCTAAAATTAATCCGACAAAGATAGACTCTCCAAATGCGCCAAAACGTTTTTGAATTGTTTCAGGATCAGCATCTAACTTATTCAGACCGGGTACTTTTTGTAACAATTTAACTAAGTAAATACCTGGTGCATAAGAAATTGTACTTCCTGTAGCAATCGATACACCTGGTAAATCAAAGAACTCACTCATCATCGGTGCTGTCCAATCTGCTACTTTCAAACAGATAACTTGGAAAATAACTGCTGCTAATAACGCTTGCCAAATACTGCCTGATACGGCATAAACCATTGCTGCTGTAAACGTATAATGCCAAAAATTCCAAATATCTACATTCATCGTCTTTGTCACTTTAGTTACTAGCAATACAACGTTAACTATGATTCCGAGTGGAATAATAAATGCTGCGACAGATGATGCCCAAGCGATAGATGATGTTGCTGGCCAACCTACATCAATCACATTCAGACTGACGCCTAAATTTTTAACCATCGCTTGTGCTGCTGGCCCTAAATTTTTAACTAATAAATCGATGACTAAGAAAATCCCTACAAAAGCCACACCTATTGTTAAACCAGACCTAAATGCCGCTCCAATTTTCTGCCTAAAGAATAGGCCAAGCAAGAATATGACAACCGGTAAAATAACAGTTGCACCTAAATCTAAAAATCCCCTTACAAAATCAGTGAAGTAACTCATATTTAAACCCTCCCTGTTATATATGCATTGTCACGATACTTTCCGATTGTGATTACATTTGACGTTACAGTCATTTCAACGACAACCCTTGCTACATTCGACTGCAGTCATTTTGAATTACAGTCACTGCGTTTCTATGTCATCAACAATCATTTGTCGTGATAGTCATTTATATGCAATTTGCATATATTAATATGTTATCGACCCACGTTACATATCAATTCCGTTATTTTTGTAACTCTGTTAAGATTTGTTGTTTTGTTTCTTCAATACCAATACCAGTTAAGAAATTACGTGCGTTGATAACTGGGAATTTATATTCTTTCTTTGTCATTGCAGTTGTAACTAATAAATCTGCAGTGTCTTCATAAGGTCCAACTTCTGTAATTTTGATTTGTTTAATATCTACTTTAATATTGTGTTCCTTTGCCATTTCCTCAATTGCATTATTTACTACTGTTGACGTTGCAATACCTGCACCACACGCTACTAATACTTGTTTCATTTTCAATTCCTCCAATTAATTTTTAGTTATATTCCAAATAATCATTGATTAGTGTTGCTAAAATCGTTTCATCTTTCGTTCGCAGAATCTGCTCCAATTTTTCTTCACTTTGAAAAATTTGCATCAACTGTTGTAACAACTTAAGTTGATCATCTACTTTATCCATCGCTAACATAAAAACGATTTTCACTTCTGTCTGTTGATCAAGTGTTCCCATTTCAATAAACGGCACCTCTTTTTCTAGAACAGCCACACCTATCGTTCTATGGTTAATATGTTCGACATCTGTATGCGGTATAGCGACCGAACATAGATGTGTTGGTAAACCAGTAGCAAATTCTTTTTCTCTGTCGATGACTGCATCTTTAAACGTTGACTTCACGAACCCATTTTGAAATAACACATCTGACATTTGTGACAATACGGATTCTTTATCAGTTGCCGACAAATTGAGCATTATATTTTCTTTATGCACTAATTGCTGTCCCATCCATTTTCCCTCGCTTCTTTATTTGAATAATTTTTTAAAATCTCATTTACATCAGAATTTTTGCGACTTTGTATGATGCGCTTAATTGCGTCATTGTCTTGCGCCACATCTCTCAATTGTAGTAACGCTCTTAAGTGTGTCACTTTATCAACAGCAGCAATAGGTACAATAATATGGATTGCTGTGCCATCTGACATGTATATTGGTTCTTGTAATATCAACATACTCATCGCTGTTTTATGTACATGCTTTTCAGAGTATGCATGTGGAATAGCAATATTTTGCATGATAACCATATACGAATCATCAAATACCTGTTGCATCTCATGAATATATTTAATATCAATAAAATGATTAGCAACTAACACATCACTTGCTTTAGCAATAGCTTCATCAATATTTTCAACATGATGTATTCTTTTCACGTGCCTTGCCGGTATCAAGTCAGCTAAATCTAATGTCTTATTTTGTGTGACAATCGATCCATTAATGGTTGAAATTGAATTATAATTCGCAATAAAATCTTCTAAACCATCACGTAGTTCTGTAATGTCATTAACTGTCGTAGTGCGTTCAATTAATGCCATTAACTTGTTTATTTCCTTATCAATGTCAGCCGATTCCTTATTAATGTACTTCATCACTTCTTTACGTAACTTTCGTTGCTCATTTTCAGATAAAGCTACTTTTGTGATAAATAATTTTTTATGTGTTAGGACAAACATTGGTGAAAAGACGATGTCATAATCTAATGTGTAATTTTCAAATGTTCTAAGTGAAATCGCATCTAAGAAAATAATTTCTGGAAATAAGTTTCGCAACTCGTATAACATCATTTGTGATACTGACGTGCCTTGTGTACACACGATAATAGCTTTTATCTTGCCATCGAAGTTTTCATCTTGACGTCTCAAACTACCTCCGAACAACATGGTTAAATATGCTATTTCATTATCAGGCAACGATTTTCCGAAATATTCAGTTAACGATTGACATGATTGTTTCACCATATGAAATAAGGATTGATAATTTCCTTGTAAAGGATTTATTAATTCATCACGATCCGTTAAGTTATATTTAATCCTATAAAAAGCAGGCGTTAAATGTAACAAGAGTTGCTGTGATAATTTCTCCTTATCTTCAATGTTAATAAAAGTGATTTGTTCAAAATGGTGAATCATTTGAGCGATAGCCATCGTTAAATTCGATATGTTATCTGATTCCTGCAAATCAGTCCATTGCACACTTGTTGAAAGTAAGTGTAATGTCAAATATAACTTTTCCGCTTCTGGCAAATCCGGCTCAAGTTGCGTCATAATCTCCGTTGCTTGATATTCTTTCGTATCCCTCAAATACTGATAATTAATATTTAATGGATTCATCACATGACCACTTTGAATTCGTCTACGAATCACACAAAGGACATAAGGCAATGAACTAAGTGATTTGTCTATAAAGCGACTCTTCAAAAATTGTTCTACCTGTTTGATTTTGTCTTTTTGATATGCGATATCTTCGAATGTTAAGTTGAGCGCCTTTAAAACTTCACTTTTAGTAATATCATGATTCAACCTTTGATCAATCAACTTAATGAAGAAACGGCGAACTTCAAATTCATCACCAACAATTTCATAACCATGTTTTCGAGAATACTTAAGTGACAAACCATGATTTTCCAATTGCTCTTTCACATGATTTATATCGTGAATGACAGTATTTTTACTGACTTGTAAATCAATTGAAAAATGGTTTAGAGACATTGCGTTTTCCTTACTAAAAAGCATGAGCATTAAATAATAACGACGTGTTTCTATGCTAAAAATGACATTGTTGCCGTTTAACATTTGCTGCTCTGATACATCTCGTTTGAATAACGTCATGATTTCAGAACTTACAATAAAATTTCCTTGGCTTGTTCTTTCAAGTTTTGGATAACCCTCTTGTTCAAGCCACAAATTGATTTTTTGAATGCGATATCCTAGTTGTCTACGAGACAAACCAAATATCGATTCAAGTTCTTTACCATGAATAGTAGGATTCAATACAATTTCTCTGAGTATTTGCTGATTATCCCCGTTCATGTTCGATCCTCCTTTGAGCATCTGAGCTCAATTTATCATCAATCGTCACACCGATGTACACACTTTGAACACATATTTTCAAAATGAGCATGTACATCATTGTGATGTTTTAACAACATTTCAATTATATCTATATTTTTTGTGATTTTAATCTTTTAAAATAAAGCAATTGAAATTTTGAATATATTTTTGTATTTTGTGTTTTTTGAAGCATTTTTAACATACATATCTCAATCATTATCAAATTGTCATGACCATTGTAATCCAATACAAAAACCCTAAGGACGCTTATATCAGGCACCTTAGGGCTAACTGTATCTATTTAATTAAGTATTATTATTCGTATGTACGTAACTTATGGTCTATCAAGTTCCACACTTCTTCAACATCAACTGCTGTAGCAAAATAAGCATTGGCAGGCTTACCTGTAACATGATTTAAATCGACAGCCATAGTGCCATAAGTTAGTGGACTTTGATGTTCAATGTCGATATTAACGGGTACCATTGTAAACAATTCTGGTTGTAACAAATACAAAATTGTACAAGCATCATGTATTGGACCACCATCCATATTAAAGTGAGTCTTGTATGTCTTCTTAAAGAATTGCAATAATTCTACGACGAACTGTGCAACAGGATTATTGATACTTTCAAAGCGTTCAATCACGTGATCGTCGGCTAAAACTTGATGTGTTACATCTAAACCAAACACATTTATAGTAATCCCACTTTCAAAAACACGCTTCGCTGCTTCAGCATCTACCCAAATATTGAATTCTGCTGTAGGCGTCCAATTTCCAAATGTACCACCACCCATCAAAGTAATAGATTCAATATGCTCAGCGATTCTTGGCTCACGAATCAATGCCGTTGCTACATTCGTAAGAGGACCTGTCGCTACAATTGTTACAGGTGTATCACTCGTCATCACTTTGTTTATAATCACATCTGATGCTGGCATTGCAACTGCTTGACGTGATGGTGTCGACGGTAGTTTCGGACCATCTAATCCAGATTCCCCATGTATTTCAGAAGCAAAGGCAGCTGGTTTAATTAACGGCCTATCCGCACCTTTCGCTACTGCTATATCTTGGCGTCCCATAATATCCAATACGTTCAAGGCGTTTGTCGTATTCTTGTCAACTGATTGATTACCTGCGACTGTTGTTACAGCTAATATCTCTAGTGGACTGTCAATTGCCCCCGCTAAAATTAATGCTATTGCATCATCGTGTCCTGGATCACAATCCATAATAATCTTTCTTTTCATTTATATATCCACCTTTCTTAAGTTGTTATCGATAGCTTATGTATATTTATTTATGTGGTGAATCATGTTTATTTTGAAAAATAGTTTTAACTTTCTCATATTTTTGGATACAAACACTATTTATCTATTTTATGGCTTATAAATTTATCCGATATGCCTTATCAACCTACCTCGCTAAAAATAGGATGTCTACATATCTATACCGACTTTTGTCAACTCATTTTCACAACAATATAAACAGCAATTTATATGATTGTTACATGATTCAAACAATTTTTATGAAAAATATTTTCATACACAGAATATATATTGATATTAAATTTCTCAAAAGCTATATTGAGAATAATTAGGAGGGATGTTGATGAAATCTTTATTTGAAAAAGCACAGCAGTTCGGCAAGTCCTTTATGTTACCTATCGCAATCTTACCAGCTGCAGGTCTATTGTTGGGTATCGGTGGTGCATTAAGTAATCCAAACACCGTTAAAGCATACCCTATTTTAGATATTACCTTATTACAAAATATTTTTACATTAATGTCAGCTGCAGGTAGTATTGTTTTCCAAAATTTACCGGTCATCTTTGCAATTGGTGTCGCAATCGGATTATCTAGAAGCGATAAAGGTACTGCAGGTTTAGCTGCGCTGCTCGGTTTCTTAATTATGAACGCAACTATGAATGGCTTATTAACTATCACGGGCACATTGGCAAAAGATCAGCTTGCACAAAATGGACAAGGCATGGTGCTCGGTATACAAACGGTTGAAACCGGTGTTTTTGGCGGGATTATCACAGGTATTATGACCGCAATACTTCACAACAAATATCACAAAGTGGTATTACCACCGTATTTAGGTTTCTTTGGTGGCTCTAGATTTGTCCCTATTGTCACAGCATTTGCCGCAATCTTTTTAGGTGTATTGATGTTTTTCATTTGGCCAAGCATACAAGCCGGCATTTATCATGTTGGTGGATTTGTAACGAAAACAGGTGCCATCGGTACTTTTGTTTATGGCTTCATCTTAAGATTGTTAGGTCCACTCGGTTTACACCATATTTTTTACTTACCGTTTTGGCAGACGGCACTTGGTGGTACTTTAGAAGTCAAAGGGCACTTAGTTCAAGGTACGCAGAACATCTTCTTTGCTCAACTTGGTGATCCAGATGTGACGAAGTATTATTCAGGTGTGTCACGCTTTATGTCAGGCCGTTTTATTACGATGATGTTCGGCTTATGTGGTGCCGCACTTGCAATTTATCACACAGCTAAACCTGAACATAAAAAAGTTGTCGGCGGTTTAATGTTATCCGCTGCACTCACTTCATTTTTAACAGGTATTACCGAACCTTTAGAGTTTAGTTTCTTGTTTGTCGCACCTATTCTTTATGTAATCCATGCCTTCTTTGATGGATTAGCATTTATGATGGCAGACATTTTCAACATTACAATTGGTCAAACCTTCAGTGGAGGCTTTATCGATTTCTTACTCTTTGGTGTGCTACAAGGTAATAGTAAAACAAACTACCTATACGTCATACCTATTGGAATTGTGTGGTTCTGTTTGTATTACATCGTTTTCAGATTCTTAATTACGAAATTTAATTTCAAAACACCTGGTCGAGAAGATAAAGCTGCAGCACAACAAGTTGAGGCTACTGAAAGAGCACAAACTATTGTTGCTGGTTTGGGAGGCAAAGATAACATTGAAATCGTTGACTGTTGTGCAACGAGACTACGCGTCACACTTCATCAAAATGACAAAGTCGATAAAGTATTACTCGAAAGTACTGGTGCCAAAGGTGTAATCCAGCAAGGCACTGGTGTGCAAGTAATTTATGGGCCTCACGTTACAGTTATCAAAAATGAAATTGAAGAATTGCTCGGGGATTAAGACTAACCGAAATATCAACAGAACTAATGGCAACGATGTACGAAGTAAGAAGTGACATCGTTGCTTTTATTTTTAATGTTACATTTGAAGCATTAAGTTCATCATGCACTGTAGTGAGCCCGCAAATCGCCTCTGCTAGACAATCATCTTAATGCTATGATTAAAGCTTAAGTGCCAGATTTGAATTTAATTTCAACAACGACTTTCACTACATTAAAAATAGGGCTACTCGACACATATAGTTGTATCAAATAGCCCTTTATACAATTTTTTGGGTAAGGTTTTACAATTTTTGGAATGGTATAGATTTTATAAAAAGTTATTTAAGTTCTTCTGCTTCAGCCATAATATCTTTTAATGTTTTAGCTGAATGTGCGAACTTGCTTTGTTCTTCGTCGTTTAATGGGATTTCTACGACGTTGCGAATACCGTTTCTATTGATGACTGCTGGAACACCAATATAAACATCTTCTTCATCATATTCGCCTTCTAATAATGCTGATACAGTCAATACGGCATCTTCATTTCTGAAAATCGCTTCAGTAATTCTAGCTAATCCCATTGCAACACCATAATAAGTGGCACCTTTAGCTTGAATAATGTCATATGCTGCATCACGTGTTTGAACAAAAATTTGTTCAATTTGCGCTTTGCCCTCAGGACGTTGTTCAAGTAATGTCTTCAAAGGTTGACCCGCAATATTAGCGTGTGACCATACTGGTAATTCAGTGTCACCATGTTCACCAATAATTTGAGCATCGACGCTACGTGGCGCAACATCGAACGCTTCGCTTAACAATAATCTAAAGCGTGCAGAGTCTAAAATTGTACCAGAACCTATAACACGTTCTTTAGGTAAACCAGAGAATTTCCATGTTGCATACGCTAAAATATCAACAGGATTTGTAGCTACCAAGAAAATACCATCAAATTTTGATGCCATTACTTCACCAACAATTGATTTGAATATTTTCAAGTTTTTAGATACTAAATCTAAACGTGTTTCTCCAGGTTTTTGTGCAGCACCAGCACAGATGACAACTAGATCCGCATCATGACAATCACTGTATTCGCCAGCTTTCACACGAACTGTTGTTGGAGAATATGGTGTGGCATGTTTTAAATCCATAACATCTCCTCGAACTTTTTCAGTGTCTAAATCAATGATGACTAATTCATCAACAATGCTTTGGTTCACTAATGAAAATGCGTAGCTTGAACCTACTGCACCATTACCTATTAATACAACTTTGTTCCCTTTAAATTTGTTCATTACAAAAACTCCCTTATGATTAATTCACTAACATACGTGTAGTTTCAAATATGTTAGTTTAATGCTGCTTATTGACGATACAAAAACAAATAAACATCTCTTTTATTTTCAACGCATAACTTAAAAGGTCATGTGTCATCCGCTTTTAAGTTTGTGATTTATTTCACATATAAAATGTAACATACATTAAGTACTAGGTCAATATTAAATTGTGATTTATTTCACATTTCATTTTAATTTTTACACCTTTTTAATTTGTATACGATTACATCTTAGATGTCTTTAGTCTTCGTACTTCGCCAGTGATTATTTACACTTTCACATTTTTATTATCATGTTTACTTTTTTCTAAGAAAACAACAATGTTTTTTGAATTAGTCAAATAAATGCGCGCAATCGTCGGTGTGCAAACAGACAATTGTACACAATGCTTATTGATAAGTATTTAAAAAATTAAAAATGTCATACAATTATCAAATTTGCCATTTTATTTATATTTTCTCAAACTAATTAATTGAATATCGAAATTTTTAGTAGAATAATCAAAATAGACAGATTAAAGGAGGAGTATCATGCTTACAGAACAAGAGAAAGACATTATCAAACAAACAGTGCCTTTACTTAAAGAGAAAGGGACAGAAATTACGTCAATCTTTTATCCAAAAATGTTTAAAGCGCATCCTGAACTTTTAAACATGTTTAATCAAACGAACCAAAAACGAGGCATGCAATCTTCAGCATTAGCACAAGCTGTAATGGCCGCAGCGGTTAATATCGATAACTTAAGTGTTATTAAACCAGTCATTATGCCAGTCGCATATAAACACTGCGCACTACAAGTTTATGCTGAACATTATCCAATTGTGGGGGAAAATTTATTAAAAGCCATTCAAGACGTGACAGGATTAGAAGAAAATGACCCTGTCATTCAAGCTTGGGCAAAAGCATATGGCGTTATTGCGGATGTGTTCATCCAAATTGAAAAAGAAATTTATGATCAAATGATGTGGATAGGTTTTAAACCATTCAAAATTACCAATATTAAACAAGAATCTGAAGACATTAAATCATTTACAGTTGAAACTGAAGAATATGACTTTAGTGAATTTACACCAGGCCAATACATCACAGTTGATGTTTCTAGTGAAAAACTTCCATATAGAGCTAAACGTCACTATTCTATCGTATCAGGTGAAAAAAACCATTTAACTTTTGGCGTTAAACGTGATGTCACAACAGAACATGAAGGCGAAGTTTCAACAATTTTACACGATGAGATTAAAGAAGGCGATATGATTAATTTAGCTGCGCCTGTAGGTGGATTCGTATTAGAGAATACGACTGAACCACAACTTTTCTTAGGTTCAGGTATTGGTGTTACACCTTTAGTAGCTATGTATGAAGCTGCCTCTGCCAAAGGTTTAGATACACAGATGGTTCAAGTTGCTGAAAATGAACAACATTTACCTTTCAAAGACAACTTCAACAGTATCGCAAGCCATCATGACAACGCTAAATTATATACACACTTAAAAGATAAACAAGGCTATATTGGCGCTGAAGAATTACAAGCATTTTTAGCAAATAAACCTGAAATTTATATCTGTGGTGGTACAAAATTCTTACAATCTATGATCGAAGCACTTAAATCTTTAAATTACGATATGGATCGCGTACACTACGAAACATTTATTCCAAGACTAAGCGTTGCAGTATAACTGAGAAAAGAGGTTTAGTGCTCATATGAAACTTAATCAACGTTACGTAAAAGTATTTGCATTATATTTCGTAAGTATTGTTACTGCAAATATTATTGTTAAAAATAATAATTTAATTAAAACATTGATACAAACCATAGCCGGGTACACGGTCTTTGCAGTTGGTTTAAAGTATTTAACTAAACGTAAAAATAAATAACATATATACAAAAACAGCTATGACTTTACTTTGTCATGGCAGTTTTTTAATTGGGAGTGGGACAGTAATGAGATTTTCGCAAAATTTATTTCGTCGTCCCACCACAACATGCATTGATGTATGCTCACTGAATTTCATAAGAAAGGAGTTCACAAGATGACCGTAGATATTGGACGGATTTATGACAATAAAGATAATACCGACGCTATTCGTATCCTAGTCGATAGAGTCTGGCCGAGAGGTATTTCGAAAAGAACTGCTAACCTAGATTATTGGTTAAAAGACATTGCCCCTTCTACTGAGTTGCGACAATGGTTCCAACATGATCCTAAACTTTTTGGAGCTTTTAAAGAAAAATATGAAAAAGAATTACGTGATCAGGATGCACAAAAAGATGCTTTTGAAAAATTAAAGGATATTGTAAATCAGCATAATCATGTTCTATTGTTATATGCAGCAAAAGATACTAAACATAACCAAGCTGTAGTACTACAGCAGTTGCTCAATACTTAGGTATATATGTTTATCGTGAATCACTATAAATATCGCTAACTTCATTTCTAATATTTATTTTTAAAAAGCATAATTACTACAATTAATTGAACTTTAATGATTACTAAACTTGAACAATATTTTACTTTAACAAAATAAAGTTTTAAAATATTAATTGTTGGGTTTTACATAGTAATTAGAAAGAGAGTGTTAATGAAATGAAGTTTAAAAGACTAGCAACTATATTTTCAGCAGTATTAGTGTTATCAGGATGTGGCTCAATGCATTCATCTGGCAAAGACTTAAATATTTCGTTACCGTTAAAAACAAAGTCTATTGCACCTTATGAAACAGATGTACCAGTTAAGATTGGTGCTGCAGAATCATTATTTAAAACAAATGATCAAGGAAAAATAGAAAAAGCATTAGTGAAATCGTATCATCAACCAAATGATACAACGTTAGATATAGAATTAAAAGATAATATTAAATTTCAAAACGGTCAAAAATTGACTGCAGAAAAAGTGAAATCTAGCCTTGAAAATAGCATGAAAAAAAGCGACTTGGTCAAATATTCATTACCAATATCATCAATTACCGCTAAAGGTCAAAAACTGACAATTAAAACCAACTCCGCTTACCCTGAACTTGTATCTGAATTAGCTAATCCTTTTATGGCAATTTATGATACAGATGCTAAATCAGATGTTAATCAAACTCCTGTTGGTACAGGCCCTTACCAAATAAAAGATTATAAGCAATCTCGAAAAATATCATTGTCGAATTTTAAGGACTATTGGCAAGGTAAACCCAAACTTGATCATATTACTGTGACGTACCAAGAAGACGGCAATAATCGCGTCAGAAATTTAGAATCTCAAAAAGATGATTTAATAACTGATGTCCCAGTTAATAAAGTTCAAGACATAGAAAATAATCAAAATTTAAAAGTGTCAAAAGAATCTGGATTTAGAACTTCTTTACTTATGTATAATCATACTAATAAAAAAATGACTAAATCCGTTCGTGAAGCATTAGATCATATCATTGATAGACAAGGTATTGCAGATCATATTTATCAAGGTTATGCGAAACCTGCAACGAGTCCATTTAATGATAAAATTCCATATATTAAAGAACCTAAGTTAACCAAACAAAATATCGAACAAGCAAAAACGTTATTAGCTAAAGATGGTTATACAAAAGAACACCCTTTAAAAATTAAGTTAATTACGTATGACGGTCGTCCAGAGCTATCGAAAATTGCGCAAGTATTACAATCAGATGCTAAAAAAGCAAATATTGAAATCGACATTAAAAGTGTTGATGACATAGAAGGTTACTTAAAAGACCGTTCTGCATGGGATGCAACGATGTATAGTTTTGGGACAATCCCTCGCGGTGATACAGGTTATTTCTTTAATCAAGCATATAAAAAAGATGGTGCTATTAATAAAGGAGACTACAATAATAGCAACGTCGATGATTTAATTAATCAATTGAATCATACTGTAGATGTTAAGGAACGTCACAATATTTCTAATGATATTATTAAATTATCAAGTCGAGATGTACCAAACAGTTATATTGCTTACAACGATCAAATAGTCGCTGCTAACGCTAAGGTTAAAAATTATAAAGTAACACCTGAAGGTATCTATTTAATCGATTATCGAACAACGATTGAACGATAAGGGAGTGTGGGACATTGATTTATGTCTCAGCCCTGCTTCAACTATAAAAACCACGCCGAAGTCATCCAATATGATTATGGCGTGGTTTAATTTGCTTATATGATTGTATTAATTTCTGTTTGATGAATTTCAATAAAATGATTATTACATACTTTCAGTGAATCATGTTCATTTTATATAAATCTAATTGTCACTATTTGTTTAACGTGAAACACTTTTTTAACTCCGAAAAGTATTCCTATTCCACTCTTTTAAAGACAAATTATAAAAATAGCTTATGTCACAAACATATGAGCAACATAAGCTTTAATTATTATTCGTCTACTTTTTTCTGTTGTTCTTTAAATTCTTTCTGCAGTAAATTCACTTGTTTTAAACCTGCCCCCATTAAAATGAATACAAGTATCCACACAATAACGATTAAAATAAATATTTTTAACGTATCACTGCCAAGTACAGTTAAAGATGTATCCCAAATGCCATGTAAACCAACGGCTGATAAAAAGAATATTAAAAAGCGTTTATCAAAAATATCTTTGAATTCAAAGCCATGCTGTTCTTTCGCAATAACTATTGCAGCACCAACAATCGCTGACCAAACTAAATGACCACCAATCGCAGTCCACGCACGTGTGAAGACAATATCTAATAATGGGACATTTTCCCCTAAAGCGAAATTCAAAATATAACCTGCTGATTCAAAAACTGCGAACCCTGCACCAATAGCAGCACCGATTAATAATCCATTCAAAATCTTATTTGTTTTCAATTTATTGACGAAATAAACAATAATGAGTGCTTTTCCAGTTTCTTCAACTAATCCTACTAAAAATGCATCGAAAAATGTTAAAGAACCAAACCTTTCGAATTGATCACTAAAAACGACAAATCTATATAATAACATCGTACTTAGTAATGAAAATACGCCGCCAATAAAGAACATGATAATAACTTCAAAAATGCTAATATTTTTAAACGCATTTGATTCATAAAAGAAGAACAAACCCGATAATGGTACTGTTAAAGCCCCTATAAAAATGAGACCCGGAATCGCGTTAGTGTTATTAAAAATCGCTGCCATGACCCATAATCCAATAAATGTTACTGTGAAAGCGATGAATACTCGAGAAAAGAGCCATGGCTTCCCCCATTCTTCTGATATGTCACAAATTGCTGGCGTAGTTTTAGCAGTACCCGCTATAAATATTTCATCTGCTTCGTTTTTAGTATGCGGCTTAAATACTTCAGAAAACATATCTTTTAAATTAAGATTTAAGCTTTCATCATTGCCGGCTAGTCTACCGATTGATTTGGTTGCATTATCAAATAAACTTCTTGCTTCGGTTTTTAAATCTGCATTTTGCGCTGTTTCATGCGCTTTGGCTTCCATTTGTTTATTGATAGATTCATTATGTATGTCGGACGTCTTAGTTGATTGTGTACTTGCTGATGACATCCCCTCTTCACCTGTATTAGGTGCAACTGATTGCGTTTGTGTTGTCTCTTCTTTTTCTGTATTTCTTCGATGATTAAGACCTTCCATAGACTTACCTACTTTCACTTTTCATAATAAAACTATTTTAATTTAATATTGATGGATTTTCCATATTTTAATATAAATACTTTGTTCGATTGGGCGCTTTGTATTTCATATTTAAAAATCAAAACCTATTTAACTTTTTATATTCCGAGCAATATTTTTATATAAGTATTTTAATGATATTCAATTCATTACAAACCCTTGATATTACAATTGTTATCAACCATCAAAATGTGTCTATACTGTGTCTATTATCAGAATAAAAAGATATTTCTAATTGATTTTAAACGTCGTTATGTTATATTTCTTGTAAGGGTTTACACAAAGTGTAAAAACGCTATATTTTATCAAATGTGATGGAGGTGACTTGCTTGAAACAAATCACATGGCACGACTTACAACATATCATTAAAGATGGTGATGTGATTGGTTTACCAGCATTAGCTGTAGCCAACTTACCCGCCGAAGTTCTACGTGCTGTGTTAGCGCAACATGACACATATCATACGCCCAAAGATTTAACGTTTATATTAGCGAATGATATCCATAGTTTAGGTGCCGCACCGGATTTAGATGATTTTATAGAACGTCGCATGATTAAACGTGTCATTATGAGCATTTTAACGGCTTCTTCCAAAACGGCACAAGCAATGAAAAATAATGACATTGAAGCTTATTTTTTACCACAAGGTATCATTGCAACTCATTATCGTCAGAGTAATCAATTATTACCTGGAGTTATTACTAAAATCGGATTAAACACAGCTGTTGATCCTAGATACGGTGGCGGTAAAGTAAATACACGAACAACTGATGATTTAGTTTCATTAGTAACCATCAACGATGAAACATACTTACATTACACATTCCCTAGCGTTGATGTGGCACTACTGAGAGGAACATACGCAGATCAACAAGGTAACATTTATTTAACTCAAGAAGCGTACTTGAGCGAGTGTTATCATGTCGCATTAAACGCGAAAGCCAATCATGGGAAAGTTATTGTACAAGTTAAAGCTTTAGTTGACGGATATCAACTAAAACCGAATGAAGTTGTTATCCCAGGAAATCTTGTCGATTATGTATACGTCACAGAAGATGAAAAGAATCACCGCCAAGTAATTCAGAGTCATTATTTACCAGCCTTGTCTGGAGAAGAACGAATTGATGGAATACCTGAACCCGCATTACCTTTTAATAGTCGCAAATTGATTCTCCGACGTGCTGCTCAGTTTTTAACTTATGGCGATACAATTAGCATCGGTTATGGCATCAATAATGAACTCTCTAATTTATTGCACGAAGAATGTGTTGAACATGATGTGCAACCGATTTTAGATGTTGGCATTTTCGGTGGATTCGTTGGGAGTCGTGAACATTTTGGTATGAATTACAATGCAGATGTGCGCATGCCTCATGATCGAGCATGGGATTTTATTTATAACAATGGTGTATCAGTTGCCTATCTTAGCTTTGCTGAGGTTGATCAATACGGCAATGTCAACGTGTCTTACTTCAATGACCGACTAAATGGATGTGGTGGCTTTATAGACATTACGCAATCTGTAAATAAAATTATCTTTTCAGGTACTTTTGTAGCTGGCAGTCATGTCTCATGCCATAATCAACGATTAAACATTGAAACTGAAGGACAAAACCAGAAATTTGTATCAGATGTGAGCCATATCGACTTTAATGCACAATATTCACAATCACTCGAGCAAGAAGTCTATTTTGTTACTGAGCGTGCAGTATTCGAACTCACCAATCAAGGCTTGAAACTAATTGAAATTGCACCAGGTCTTGATTTGCATAAAGATATTTTGAATCAAATGGCTTTTAAACCAATTATTGCTGATCATTTAAAATTAATTGATACCAGCATTTACAAAGAAAAATGGGGACAACTTAAACAATCAATTCATAAAGTATGAAAGTGAAGCTAAAGGGGGTATACTAATGAATTTCGATTGGATAAAAACGCGTTCAGACTTCGATGATGACAAGCCTGCCGTTATTGATCACGCAAAACAAACATCTTGGACATACCAACAACTCAATGCACGCGCTGATAATATGGCACATTATTTAACATCTCAAGGTGTTAAAAAAGGCGATGTTATCGGTATTTTTGCGCCAAATGATATTGCAATATTAGATTTATTGTTTGCTTGTTTTAAAACAGGTGCGGTTTTTTTACCATTGAATTGGCGGCTTAACCCAAAAGAAATTGCAGCCATTGTGGAAGATGCACAATTAAAACTGCTCTTCTATGCTGAAAAACATTTAAGTTCACTCACCGATATTGACCAAAACTTATTGCATATGGATATTGATGTAGCGCAATATGATGAAATCGTAAATCCAGATTATCACCAACCTTTTCAAGCAACACCTGTCGAACCACAAGATCTTGCAGCATTAATTTATACAAGTGGTACAACCGGATCACCTAAAGGTGTGATGTTCTCATATGAATCATTTGTTCATAACGGTGCAAACCTAGAGCTGACGTATAAGTTCAATTCAAACTATATTACGATTGTATCAACACCAATGTTCCATGTTTTAGGGTTTAACGATACTGTATTACCAGTATTGATGTCAGGTGGCACACTTATTCTTCAACGTTACTTTAACGGCGAAGAATTGAATGACATGATTGCACAATATCACCCTACATTTATTATCATGATTCCGACAATGTATTATAGTACGCTACGTGCTAGTAATTTTAATCCTGAAAATTTTAAAGCTATGGATTATATCATCCAAGGTGGTTCACAACCATTACCAAGTATCCAAGCAGCTTTTAAACAATATGGCATAAACATTATTAACGGCTATGGTTTAACTGAAGCACCTCTTGTACTTGTTAATACACCGGAAAATTCAAAACGTAAGCCAATGAGTATTGGTAAAGCAGTCATGTTCGTTGATGCACGTATCCTTGATGATAACGGTGAGGAAGTACCTACTGGTGAGATTGGCGAACTTGCAATTAAGGCTAAAAATGTCACGCCAGGATATTGGAATAAACCAGCAGAGACTGCCAAAGCATTTCATGGTCGTTATTTATTAACTGGTGACTTAGCGAAGATGGACGACGATGGCGATATATTTATTATTGAACGCAAAAAAGAATTAATCATAACTGGTGGCGAAAATGTCTTACCATCCGAAGTCGAAAATGCTTTAGCTGAGCATCCACTAGTAGACCGGTGTGTGGTCGTTGGCTATGATCATCCAAAATATGGTGAATCAATTGCTGCAGCCATTATACTTCGCGAAGATGAACCTCATTACGCTGAAATTTTAGATCAACATATGCGAAGTCGTTTAGCAGGTTATAAAGTCCCAAGAATGTATGTACCAGTGACACATATGCCGTTAAACAGTACGCAGAAACCAGATAAACTTGCGATTCGACAAATGATGAATGACAAAGTCTCACAAACACTTTAAAGGTGATAAAAATTTTTGACATTTAGTGTAAGCGTTTACAAATAAAGCGTGTTGTTTTTGAATTAAATGCATTTCACATTAGTATTCATATTATTTTTAGGAGGAATTTATATGACATTTGAAAAAGAAACGGTCTTAAAAACATTATTTCCTGAAGATGTACTTAGTATTGCTAAAGGTTTAACAGACGGTGAAGTCGAATTTTTACAACAAGTAGATTCATTGCTAGAAAGTAAGTACCGTGAAAATATTAATCAACATTGGATAGACGCTACTGTACCCGAGGACTATTTTAAAGATCTGGGAGAATTAAATTATTTTAACAATCCATTACTTTACAAGGATCGTCCAAACGCCAAAATGCCTAGTCAACTATTTCAGTTTTTCATGTCTTACCTACTCGCGCGATTTGATATTTCCTTAGCTACCCTACTCGGTGTTCACCAAGGTTTAGGGCATAACACTTTCTATTTCGGAGGTAGCAAAGAACAAATTGCGAAATATGTACCTAAATTACAGTCACATGAACTGCGTACATGCTTTGCTTTAACTGAACCAGAACACGGTTCGGACGTTGCGGGAGGTCTTGAAACAGTCGCTGAACGCCAGGGCGATACTTGGGTTATCAATGGTGAAAAGAAATGGATTGGTGGTGCACATGTATCTGATGTCATTCCAGTATTCGCAGTAAATAAAGAAACTGGCAAACCCCATTGCTTTGTAGTCAGACCAGAACAAGATGGCGTCGATATTGAAGTCATTGATAATAAAATCGCACTTCGCATTGTTCCTAACGCCCTAATTAAATTAACTAATGTCAAAGTAGATGAAGCGGATCGCTTACAAAACATAACAAGCTTTAAAGATATTGCCAAAATTCTTTATTCAACGAGAGCAGGCGTTGCTTATATGGCTACAGGTGGTATGGCTGGCGCTTTACGTGCCACATTAGATTATGTCACTGAGCGTAAGCAATTCGGCAAACCAATTAGTAAATATCAGTTAATACAAGAAAAGCTAGCAATGATGCAAGGTAATTTAGCTCAAGCAATGGCAACATGTGCTCAATTAGCTAATATGCAAGCACATGGTGAATATGACGAGGTTGCAACTTCAACGGCGAAGATGATGAATGCCTTACGTTTGCGTGAGACAGTAGCTATGGGCCGTGGTATTACAGGTGGTAATGGCATACTAGCTGACGATTATGATATTGCACGTTTCTTCTCTGATGCAGAAGCGATTTACACGTACGAAGGTACACATGAAATTAATGCCTTAGTAATTGGACGCGCTTTGACTGGAGATTCTGCTTTCGTATAAATAGCAAAGAATTATATGAGATGCAGTAATATCACTAAAAAAAGACTTATTTTAAGCATAAAGCTTTTTCCTTAAATAAGAGGCTAAGATGACTGTCAAAGATACTTAATTAATTTTATAAAATAGCAACGTTATTCCAATTATCTTAATGGTTATCTTATCCTCAACTAAATTGGAGGAATCACTATGACAATTAATAAAGTAACCGTTCTTGGCGCAGGCACGATGGGCGCTCAACTGGCAGCACTCTTTGTGAATGCTGGACTTAAAGTAAAACTATTAGATATTGTAGTGGACAAAAACGATCCAAATCTCATTGCGAAAAAATCTTACGATAAAATTACAGATAAGAAACGGCCGCTACTATTCGACTTAAATCTAGCGAGTCATTTAACATATGGTAATTTTGATGATGACTTGGTAAATGATGATGCTGATTTATATATCGAAGCAGTTAAAGAAGATATTGAAATTAAGCATGCTGTTTGGCAACAAGTTCTACAACATGCTAAAGAAGATGCTTTATTCGCTACAAATACATCAGGTATTCCAATTAATGCGATTGCTCAAACATTTAACGAGAAGGATCAAGAACGATTCTTTGGTCTACATTTCTTTAACCCACCACGTATTATGAAATTAGTGGAGTTAATACCTACGTCACACACGAAGGAATCTATCATATTAGATGTAAAAAATTTCGCGCAAAATGTGTTAGGTAAAGGTGTCATTGTCGTCAATGATGTGCCTGGCTTTGTCGCAAATAGAGTCGGCACGCAAACAATGAATGATATTATGTATCGCGCCGAGCAACACAAGTTAAGCATTGTAGATGTGGATGCTTTAACTGGGCAAGCGATTGGTCGTCCTAAAACAGGTACATATGCCCTATCTGACCTAGTCGGTTTAGATATTGCAGTGTCTGTAATTAAAGGCATGCAACAAGTACCTGAAGAAACGCCTTATTTTCATGATGTCAAAATTGTAAATACGTTGTTTGACAATGGCGCACTCGGACGTAAAACGAAACAAGGATTTTACAAAAAGGATAAAGAAACTAAAGCTCGACTTGTTTACGATGTTGAAAAACAAGATTATGTACCTGTATCGCAACCACAATTACCAATTTTAAATGAATTTAATAAAGACTTAGTGCATAACCTTGATGTCATATTCAATGCGCAAGACGAAGCGGGACTATTTTTATGGGAGACATTACGTAATAATTTCTATTACTCTGCTATCAATGTACCTAAAGCTACCGATGATTTCCGAGACATAGACCGTGCGCTTGTCTGGGGGTTCAACTGGAAACTTGGTCCATTCCAATTATGGGATGCAATGGGATATGAACGTGTTAAAACACGTATGGAAGACGAAATTGGAGACTTACCACAATGGATTAGTGATTTAGATGGTGGCTTTTATAAACAAGATGAGACCATCGAATATGCAACACCTGTTTCTCACTTCGTAAAAGATGAACTTTGGGATAAAGGTGATGCCAAACTTTCCGTAACTCATGATGATCAACTGTTACTGAAATTACAAAGTAAAAATAATGTCATTACCGATGAATTCAACGATGCGTTAGTTGATGCGATTGATTTACTGGAAAATGACCATTACACAAGTATGGTTATTTATGCAGATGGTAACAATTTCAGTGTGGGTGCTAACCTTTTCTTAATGAAAAAGGCGCATGAAGACGGTCTTGTAGATGATGTCGTTGCACAATCAATTGATAAATTACATTATAGCTTTAATCGTTTGAAGTATAGTTTGAAACCAGTAGTCACAGCTGTTCAAGGTCGTGCCTTAGGCGGTGGCTGTGAGCTTGTACTTTACTCACCTATTGTTGTCGCTGCAAGTGAAACGTATATCGGTCTTGTTGAAGCAGGCGTTGGCTTATTACCGAGTGGCGGTGGCCTTGCAGAAATGGCTGATCGCATATTACGCACATCGCATAAGTTTGATGACAAACAAGCTTCCATGACAAAAGTACTGACGAATATCGCATTTGCGAAAGTCTCTACAAATGCCTTTGAGGCACGTCGTTATGGTTATTTACGTGATACAGATACGATTATTTTCAATACAGCACAACGTGTCGAAGTTGCGCTCAAACGTGCGAAATATGAAGCAGAAACAAACTATATTCCGAATCCTAGACATCAATATATCGCTTTAGGTGAAGACTTCAAAGCATTGATCCAAGGACAATTAGATGCGCAAAGACGGGGTCATTTTATTAGCGACCATGATTATCATATCGCCTTAAATATCGCCACAATTTTAGCGGGTGGTGATTTACCAAGAAATACATTTATCAATCAACGTTACATTCAATCGTTGGAGAAAATTGGCTTTATTGACTTACTAAAATCTAAAAAATCATATGAAAGAATTGCACATATGTTAAAAACTGGTAAGCCATTACGTAATTAAAAGATAGTCATTAAGAGAGGATGATAACCATGCAAGAAGCATACATTGTAGCTTATGGGCGTTCAGCCGCAGCGAAAGCAAAGCAAGGCGCATTATTCCACGAAAGACCTGATGATGTCGCAGCCAAAGTATTACAAGGCGTATTGAAACGTATTGACGGAAAATTCAATAAGAATATGATTGAAGATGTCATTGTTGGTACGGCTTTTCCAGAAGGATTACAAGGACAAAACATTGCACGAACGATTGCATTGCTTACGGGATTATCTGACACGGTACCGGGTCAAACAGTGAATCGCTACTGCTCATCAGGATTACAAACCATCGCGATTGCAGCCAATCAAATTATGGCTGGTCAAGGAGATATACTTGTAGCTGGTGGCGTTGAATTGATGAGTGCCGTACCAATGGGTGGCAACGAGCCCACAAACAATCCTACCTTACAATATGATGATATAGGTGCGTCATATCCTATGGGTTTAACTGCTGAAAATGTAGCATCCCAATTTGACGTATCACGCGAAGATCAAGATGCTTATGCTGTCAGAAGTCATCAACGTGCCTATGAAGCACAACGTGATGGTCGGTTCAACGATGAAATTATCCCAATACAAGTAAACTCAGTTGAATATACAAACGCAGGACCAAAAGTACACACAAATATCTTTGACCAAGATGAATTTATACGCCCTGACACCACGATGGAGGCATTAGCCAAATTACGTACAGTATTTAAAGCTGACGGCACTGTGACTGCGGGAACATCTGCCCCACTTTCTGATGGTGCAGGATTTGTAGTTTTAATGTCTGGAGATAAAGTGAAAGAACTAGGCGTGACACCTATTGCACGATTCGTTGGTTATAAGGCAGTAGGCGTTGACCCGAAAATTATGGGTATTGGGCCTGCATATGCGATTCCTGAAGTATTGTCACTCAGCAATCTATCTGTTGAAGACATTGATTTGATCGAATTGAACGAAGCATTTGCTTCTCAAACAATTGCATCTATTAAAGAAGTAGGTCTAGATATATCACGTACGAATGTGAATGGTGGCGCTATTGCTTTAGGTCATCCATTAGGTGCTACAGGCGCAATGTTAACCGCGCGTTTACTTAATGAAATGGGTAGACGTCCCGATAGCCGTTACGGCATGGTTACGATGTGTATTGGTGTCGGTATGGGTGCAGCTGCTATATTTGAATATGTGCGTTAGAATGGTTGATTTTGGATGAAGCGGATTCGTTTTGTTATTGAATGAAGTAGGCTGAAGTTGAAGCCAGTTGAAGTTGAAGCGGGTTGAAGCAATTTCGTTTTATTAATGAAGCTGTGTGAAATATAGTGATTGAACAAAAAAGTGGTTTAATGGGATGGTGGTTATTTCCGTTTTAGAATTTAACATTTACACGTCTAATTTTAATCATTGTTTTAAATTTTATGAATCGAAGCCCTTTGATTTAATAATATTTGCTAATGCTAGTAACTTATCTGATTGTTCATGTTTAAAATAAAGAAAACCACTCACATCAGTGTGTGTTCGAACTAGACTTGTAAGTTCCAGTTCGGCACGACTTTCTAAAGCAATTATTATTGCTGTGATTGTCGTATATCACTTAGATGTGCGTGGTTTATTTTAATAGGTTAGTAATATATTAGGTCATGTTATGTTTAAGACTATAATGAATAAATAATTTAGAAATATGCTTCCGATTGTTCGATGCTTTAATTCAGTTAGAAGCATCATAGAATGCATGATTACTGTTGTAAAGATACGTAATGTTTTGTATTGACTGTATGTCTTTGGATAGAGTTACAAACTTATTTTGTTACTCTAGGCCCATATGTCGCAGTACCATCTGCATGTGTTGTTACATTGTATGCATTTGTTTTACTTGGCTTCTTGTATGTCGGGCGAGCTCCGTATGACACTTGACCGTTTGCGTGTGTTGTTACGTTATATGCATTTGTTTTGCTTGGCTTGTTTTGTGTCGGGCGAGCTCCGTATGATACTTGACCATTTGCATGTGTTGTTACGTTATATGCATTTGTTTTGCTTGGCTTGTTTTGTGTCGGGCGAGCGCCATATGATACTTGACGATTTGCATGTGTTGTTACGTTGTATGCATTTGTTTTGCTTGGTTTGTTTTGTGTTGGGCGAGCGCCATATGTTACTGTGCCATCTTGATTTGTCGTTACGTTGTATGCGTTTGTTTCTGATGGCTTATTGAATCTTGGTCTCGCTTCATATCCAAATGTTCCATCGTTGTATTCACGGATACCTGTACCAGCATCTCTATATTTAACATATTTAGGTGTTTTGTTAAATTGAGGTCTTGCTGGATAATGTGATGCTTCTGTTGTTTCAGATGCTTGAGGTTTAACTTCAATATCACTTGATTCTCCTTGAGTACCTTTTAACGTTGATTCAGTACCTTGTGGTTTTATTTCAAGTTTAGATGAGCTACCTTCAAGACCTTCTAAAATAGGGTTCGGTGTCGTCGGTTGAGTATAATTATCGCTTAAAGATGGTCTGTTTTGTTCCATTGTTGGGAAATCTGGACCTTGAACGATTTCACCTTGTAACGTTTTATTTTCCATCGTTGGATATTCCGGACCTTTTACAATTTCACCTGTAATTGTGCCCTGTGGAATTTTAACTAATGGCTGTGCCACTGGTTGTGTTGTTTCTTCAGCTTTATCAACTGTAATTTTAACCTCTTGTTGGTTATCAAATTTAGGTGATTGAGGTTCTTCAACTTTCTTCTCTTCTTTTACAACTGGAGATTTTGTTACAGTTTCCTCGTATTTTTTGACAGTTTTATTTTTCCAAGATTCGTCAGCCTTTGCAACCGCTTCTCTTGTTTCTTTAACTAGAGCATCAAATCCATCTTTATGTTTATGGTAATCATGTTTAGTTCCATCATACCTAGTAATGTGTTTAGGTCTATTCAACTTGGTTTCAATGAAGAAATCATCAATAATAGATTCTAAATCTTTAATCATTTCTTTTTCAGTACGTTGATTCGTAACTCTAATTGGATCTTTTTCATCACCTAAAATCAAATCAATTTTCGCCCTAAGATTTAATGCTTCTGTTTTATGTTGTGCATCTGTAACGTAGGCAAAATATACACTATATGCTTGATCAACAAGTGAATCTATTTTACCATATGCTGTTCTTTCTTCGCTTTCAGAATATGGTTTTAAATCTGGATTCTCTGATTCAATTTTCTTTACTTCTAACTTAAAGTTATCCAATGCTTTTGTTAATAATTTTGATAAGTCATTGTATTCTTCCATAGTTAAATCGCCAAGATCGTATTTATCAAATGCTTTCATTTTAACTTGAGTATTAGGATTCTCTTTTTTGTATTTTTTATATAGTTCTTTATAAATTTCGTATTTTTCTTTTTTTCTTTCTAGCAGGTATTGGTCTTCCTCTAAAACTCTAGTTTTTAATTTATCTACTGCATCTTTATATTCTTTTTCTGCATATTTATGCTGATCCAGTAAATGAAAAATATTGTAAAACTGGTTTTCTAGATTTTCAATTATTCCCCAATAATATCCATCTGCAATTTGTTTCCCATTTTTACTCCCAGCATTAACTTGTGATTTCCCACTATAATCCTTTGTTACTATCGCATCTGCTTTGTTATCCCATGTAAATAAGCTAGATGCAACTGCTAATGCGCCTAGCGAAATTATTTGCTTTTTCATAATTTTTTAATTCCTCCAAAATGTAATTGCCCAATCTACATTAAAGAAACAAAATATTAAAAGACATTAACTATATATTAACTAGAATAAACAAAGCATTAACTATCTTTTTGTTATAGTTAATTAGCTTTGCAATATACAATAGTGTATAATTTTTTTGATTAATGTACATCAAAGGAGTAACAAAGCATGACAACACAAATGAAAATCAAAACATATTTAGTTGCTGGTATTAAAGCGGCGCTCCTTGATACGACTGGTATTAAATTAGCAAGCAAATCTGAAACTACATCACATACGTATCAACATCAAGCGCTTGTAGATCAATTACATGAATTAATAGCAAACACTGACTTAAATAAATTATCGTACCTAAATTTAGATGCGTTTCAAAAACGCGATATTTTAGCTGCGCACTATATTGCAAAATCCGCTATACGCACTAAAAATTTGGATCAAATGACTAAAGCGAAACATAGATTAGAAAGTATTTACGATTCAATTTCTAACCCTTTGCATTCACAAAACAATTAGCAACTTATCAATAAATCATGTAAGTGTTTGTGACGCCAAATTGCCATACAAATACTTGTCATATGAATATAAACGAATGAAACGATTGCCTATCCCATAGATGGCAACATTAAAAAGACCTCTGAAGGTATCATCTTGATAACTTTAGAGGTCTTTGTTTATATTATTCAAACAAAATTCTTATAGAACGATCGAAGTATGTTTCGTCTTTCTTTTCTTCTTTAATCTGATCAGCTAATGCTGGGTCATCTGTGATAATACCATCAACATTGGTTTGTAAGTATTTCGTTAAATCTTCTTCGCCGTTAATGGTCCAAGTATAGACTTCTTTATTTTCCAAGTGCGCTTGATTAACAAGTCTTGGCGAATAAGAAAAATCTTCGATGACAAAGAAATCTAATGATGTTTCTTTAAAATGACCAAACTGCAACGGAATGATATAACCACACTTGAGATATGGCGCTTCTTTTTTCAACTTAGTCATCACATCATAATCCAATGACATCACACGATATTGATGTTCAACACCATGCTTTTTCAAAATATCAATAACACGTTGTGTATAATCTGCTGGTTCTTTACCATGTGGCTTTAACTCTACTAGTAGCTTCACATTTGATTGTTTAGCCGTTTCAATAAATTCGTCTAAGGATACAAGTTTTGCTTCATGTCCATTTTGACGCATTTTCAAACCGACGACATCTTTGAAATTAGATTCAGAAATATTTTTATTAACACCTGTTAAACGTTTCAAATTGTTATCATGACTAACAACAAATTGTTTATCTTTCGTCATAATTGTATCTAACTCAACGTATTCGACATTCGCTTTTGCAGCAGCTTTCAATGACGGAATAGAATTTTCAACGCCTTTATCTTCGAAACCACGATGGCCAATAATGGAGATATTTGTATTGATAGTATTATTGTAAAGTAAGTACATGTTATAACCGATAAAACATGTCACTGCAAGTACCATTGAAATTATAAAGAACCTAGACTTCCGTTTCGGTTTTGGGTATTTAAATTCTAAGCCCGGTTGGTCTAATACATTCTCTTGTTTTAAGTGCAGTACTAACACACTGATTAATGATAATTTCGTAAATAAATAATAGAAGAACAATGCGCTTTTCAATACAACAAATAAAATTGATGAGACTAAAAACTTATCTCCTTCTTCATCTACACAAATAGCAAGATATGTTGCTCCTGAAATAATTAATGTTAAAATCGCACCAATGATGAGTTCCAATATAACTATTTCTATAACAAGTCGAAACTTATTTCGCTTCGTAATTTGCCAACTTAGTCTCATATTTTTAAATAACGACTGACGGTTTAAAATCGTTAACGGTAAGGTAAATATTAATTTAAAGTTTAATATAAATACAGCAATCATAAAGGTACCGTAAATGATTATACCTTTCGTCGTTTTCATAAGTTCTTCCGTTAAAAATTTAGGTATGTAAATATTTTTTGTTAATACTGAACTTAGTCCTAGGTTGGCAATGGGTATCATTAACATTAAATAAATAACAAAGAAAATAACTGGTACACCTATGAGTTTACGCACATTTACAAAGGCATTTTTAAAAATGGATTTAAATGTAATAATCTGTCGATCAAAGCCGGCATAAACCATATAAACTAACAATGAAAACTCTACATAAATCAGAAAGGCAACACTTAATATGAATATAATAAGAAGTATCACACTGGCGGGATGACTAACGATTTCCGTCCAATTGTTAATCGTAAGTTGGCTTTGCCCAGCTACTTTTAACATCATATTAAATAGTAAAATTAAGTATGTACTACTAATAAAAATCATGATTAACTGCAATAGTAAGGCATTAATGCTAAAACGCCCTTTATTTTGATACAGTAATTTAAATACTGCCCATATATCTTTACTAATTCTCTTCATAATCACGCTCCGCATTGCTTTAATATTAAGTTTCATCTTAATATTTTTCATTACTCAGGGTCAATAAAAATTTGAAAAGACTCATATTCATATGCAAGTAGCAAATAATAACCCATTCAACATCAGCTAAATGATGATATTGGAACCCCACCTTTAACAAGACATCACATTCTTTATCAGCATAGCTACTTACAAAAACGTCTTCCTTCAACCATTGTAGAAGTTGTCTCATATACTTACTACGTCTTGCTAATACTCTATACTCAATTGAAAAAGAAGCATATGCCCCTTCACTCTTGAAGTTGCATATGCTTTCTTTTCGGTCTGAATTGTATTTATAATTCAACGGGAATTTTCCCTTTGAAGTTAACATAACGGTAGGCTGCTTTAACAGCTTCATCATCGGGCGCTTCGACATCTTCTAATTCATATGCAATGCCCAATGTTTTCCACTTATGAACACCTAACTGATGATATGGCAGAATTTCAAACTTTTCGACGTTATCAAGAGAATTAATGAATTCCCCTAGTTTAATTAAATCGTCTTTATCATCAGAATAACCAGGCACAAGGACATGTCGAATCCATACAGGTTGTTTCATATCTGACAGTTTGCGCGCGAAGTTAAGGATGTGTGTATTAGGCTTTCCTGTCAATCTAATATGTTTGTCATTATCAATATGTTTTATATCTAATAATATCAAGTCTGTATGTTTTTGTAATTCTTCAAAATGCCTTTGAAATGCTTTTGTATCATTAGCACATCCAGCCGATGTGTCTAAGCAAGTGTGCACACCATTTTCTTTTAATTCCGCAAATAATTTTTCTAAGAATGGCATTTGTAACAATGGTTCGCCACCACTGACTGTTACACCGCCACCCGATGCATCAAAGTATGGTTTGTATGGTAATATTTCATTCACCATTTCATCAACTGTGACTTCTCTTGATGGCTCACTAATTTTCCAAGTATCTGGATTGTGGCAATACAAGCATCTAAGTAAGCATCCTTGTGTAAATAATATATATCTTAATCCCGGTCCATCGACAGTACCTAAACTTTCGACAGAATGTAAGTGTCCCTTAAGCATAGTGCTCCCACCTTAAATTTTGTTACATACTTTCATGGAATGTACGAGAAATTACATCTAATTGTTGTTCACGTGTTAATTTAATGAAGTTAACAGCGTAACCAGATACACGGATTGTTAACTGTGGATATTCTTCTGGATGTTCCATTGCATCTATTAATGTTTCACGGTTAAATACGTTAATATTTAAGTGGTGACCACATTGCATTGCGTAACCATCTAACATACTAGTTAAGTTACGGTTTTGATCTTCTGGTTCTTTACCTAATGATTTTGGTACGATACTGAATGTATTTGAAATACCATCTTTACAGCAATCGTAAGGGATCTTAGCTACAGAACTTAATGAAGATAATGCACCTTTTTGGTCACGGCCATGCATTGGGTTTGCACCTGGTGCAAATGGTTCGCCAGCTTTACGTCCGTCTGGTGTGTTACCAGTTTTCTTACCGTATACAACGTTTGAAGTAATTGTTAATACACTCATTGTATGTTCTGAATCACGATATGTTTTATGACTACGTAATTTAGTCATAAAGCGTTCTACTAAATCAACTGCGATATCATCTACACGGTCGTCATTGTTACCGTATTTAGGGAAGTCGCCTTCGATTTCAAAGTCTACTACAAGACCTTCTTCGTTACGAATTGGTTTAACTTGTGCATATTTAATTGCAGATAATGAGTCAGCTGCTACTGATAAACCAGCGATACCTGTTGCCATTGTACGTACAATTTCTGTATCATGTAATGCCATTTCAATACGTTCATAGCTGTATTTATCGTGCATGTAGTGAATAACATTTAATGAGTTAATGTAAACACCTGCTAGCCAATCCATCATTTGATCAAATTTCTTGAATACTTCGTCATATTCTAATACTTCGCTGTTAATACCTTCGAAGTTTGGACCAACTTGTGCACCAGATTTTTCATCTTTACCACCATTGATAGCGTAAAGTAATGTTTTAGCTAAGTTCGCACGTGCACCGAAGAATTGCATTTGTTTACCAATTGTCATCGCTGATACACAACATGCGATACCATAGTCATCGCCATAGCTTTCACGCATAATGTCATCATTTTCATATTGGATAGAACTTGTTTTAATACTCATTTTTGCACAGTATGTTTTGAAGTTGTCAGGTAAACGTACTGACCATAATACTGTTAAGTTTGGTTCTGGAGCTGGACCTAAGTTATCTAATGAGTGTAAGAAACGGAATGAGTTTTTCGTAACAAGTGGACGTCCGTCAATACCTACACCACCGATAGATTCAGTTACCCAAGTTGGGTCTCCAGAGAATAATTCATTGTAATCAGGTGTACGAGCAAATTTAACAATACGTAATTTCATGATGAAGTGGTCAATAATTTCTTGAACTTCGCTTTCAGTAATAACGCCTGCTTTAAGGTCACGTTCAGCATAGATATCTAAGAATGTTGATGTACGACCTAAACTCATTGCTGCACCGTTTTGTTCTTTAATTGCAGCAAGGTATGCTAAGTATAACCATTGAACTGCTTCTTTGAAGTTTTCTGCTGGACGGCTTAAATCGAAACCATATTTTTGTCCAAGTTCTTTTAATTCTTTTAATGCACGATATTGTTCTGATAATTCTTCACGTAAACGAATTACATCTTCTGACATTTCTGTAGACATCGTGTTGAAGTCGTGCATTTTTTCTTCCATTAAGAAATCTACACCATATAAAGCTACACGACGATAGTCACCGATAATACGTCCACGTCCGTATGCATCAGGTAAACCAGTGATTACACCTGCTTTACGGCAGTTCAACATTTCTCTAGAATATGCATCGAATACACCTTGGTTATGTGTTTTACGATAATCTGTAAAGATTTTTTCAGTTTCTTCGTCTAATTCGTAACCGTAAGCTTCACAAGCTGCTTTCGCCATACGAATACCACCGAATGGTTGCATTGAACGTTTGAATGGCTTTTCAGTTTGTACACCTACAATTGTTTCTAAATCTTTGTCTAAATAACCAGCATCATGAGATGTGATTGTTGAAGCTACTTTCGTGTCCATATCCCACATGCCGCCACGTTCACGTTCTTCTTTCGATAACTGCATTACTTGTTCCCAAAGTTTAGAAGTTGCTTCTGTTGGTCCTGCTAAAAATGAATCATTACCTTCATAAAGAGTGTAGTTTAATTGGATAAACTCTCTTACATCTACGTGTCTGTTCCATCTTCCATTTTTAAATCCTTGCCAAGCTGTTGCATGATTTTTATTTGTTTCTAACATACTAAACGCCTCCATCTGTATAATGTTGTGAATTTGAAATGCTATGTTAACGTTTTCATAGTCATTGTAGCATGTTTGTTGTGATTTTTTTCACATAAATTATGTACAATTTTCATCAAATGTATGTCAAAACATAGAAACTGTACTAATTTGTGTAACAGTAATATGCTAATTGCATTCTGTTACACAACAGTTATAATGTTCACTATTTTCATTGCTTTAAAAGTTAATTTAGGAGTATATATTTGTTTATAAAAAATGATTGTTGATAAGCGTTAAATCAACACTTAGAAAGATTTACTTTTATATATGAAGAGACTGGATTAAATACTTTTATTGACGTAAAAATATACTTTTGAACCGTTCAATATCTTGCCAATTTTTATATAACAGCTACAAATAAAATATAACAGTTTGATTTTACAACCTCGGTAAGTCATCTTGACAAACAAAAATTATGTGCTATCACAACATTTGCAACGTCTTAACAAGTCATCTTTAAACATTTCTAAATATTTAACATTACTTATGCGTCATTTATTGCTAAAATTATTGTATTAAAATATACATAGAATTGATGGGATATCATGAAATCAAAAATTTATATCTTGCTATTATTTCTCATTTTTTTATCAGCATGCGCTAATACGCGTCACTCTGAATCAGATAAAAATGTATTAACAGTTTATTCTCCGTATCAATCAAACTTGATTCGTCCAATTTTAAATGAATTTGAAAAACAAGAGCATGTCAAAATTGAAATCAAACATGGATCTACTCAAGTACTGCTTTCAAACTTGCATAACGAAGATTTTTCGGAGCGTGGTGACGTCTTTATGGGTGGTGTGTTATCAGAAACAATTGATCATCCAGAAGATTTTGTTCCCTATCAAGATACATCTGTAACACAGCAATTAGAGGATTATCGCTCGAACAATAAATATGTTACTAGTTTTCTATTAATGCCAACAGTTATAGTAGTGAATTCAGATTTACAAGGAGATATTAAGATTCGAGGTTATCAAGATTTATTACAACCTATACTTAAAGGTAAAATTGCGTACTCAAATCCAAATACAACAACGACAGGCTATCAACATATGCGCGCTATTTATAGCATGCATCATCGAGTAAGTGATGTGCATCAATTCCAAAACCATGCGATGCAACTGTCAAAGACGTCTAAAGTCATTGAAGATGTTGCAAAAGGTAAATATTACGCAGGTCTAAGCTACGAACAAGATGCACGCACATGGAAAAACAAAGGTTATCCTGTATCAATCGTTTATCCAATTGAAGGAACAATGTTAAATGTTGATGGTATTGCTTTAGTTAAAAATGCACACCCTCATCCTAAGCGTAAAAAGTTAGTGCAATATTTAACAAGCCGCTCAGTACAACAACGATTAGTTGCAGAGTTCGATGCCAAGTCAATTCGAAAGGATGTTAGTGAACAAAGCGATCAGTCTATCGAAAATCTTAAGAACATACCTTTAATACCGAAATCTAAATTACCGGACATTCCACATCATAAATTTTTGGAGATGATTCAATGACGGCATACAAACCTTATAGACATCAATTGAGACGATCGTTATTTGCGTCTACTATTTTTCCGGTATTTTTAGTCATTATTATTGGACTAGTAAGCTTCTATGCCATCTATATTTGGATTGAGCATCGTACGATTCATCAACATGTTGATGAAAGTCAGTCATCTTTACATCACACTGAAAAGCAGATTCAGACATTTATTACACAGCATAATAATTCGTTTCAAGAGCTCGATTTAACAAATCATCATGATGTTACCGCTACAAAACGTGGATTATTAAAATTAATACACCAACAGCCCGCAACACTTTATTATGAATTATCTGGACCAAATCAGTTTATAACCAATAATTATGAACATTTAAACACTAAAAATATGTATTTATTTTCAACGCATCAGCTTAAATTCAAAAATAGTACATATATGCTTAAAATTTATATGGCTAACACCCCACGTTTAAGTGAAATTAAGAAAGATAGCCGACAATTCGCACTTATCGTTGATCAATATGACAATATTTTATACGCCAACGATGACCGTTTTACTATAGGTGAAAAGTATAGACCACAACAATTCGGATTTATGAATGAATCTGTAAAATTAAACCATGCTGACCATCGTCTCATTATTTATAAAGATATACATGAAAACATTGAAGATGGTATCACGTTGTTAATTGTTATGGCCGTAGTTCTTGTTTTACTAGTAATATTTGGTTTCATTAGCGCAGATAATATGGCTAAACGACAAACAAAAGATATCGAAACGATTATTCAAAAAATTTACTATGCCAAAAATCGTCATCTAGGTACATATACACCTTTAAAAAACAACAGTGAACTAGAAGAAATTAATAATTATATTTACGATTTATTTGAATCAAATGAGCAACTGATCCATTCTATCGAGCATACAGAACGTCGCTTGCGTGATATTCAGTTAAAGGAAATAGAACGCCAATTCCAACCTCATTTCCTATTCAATACGATGCAAACAATACAATATTTAATTACGTTATCTCCGAAATTAGCACAAACTGTGGTCCAACAATTATCGCAAATGTTACGTTACTCATTACGTACAAACTCACATACAGTGGAATTAAACGAAGAGTTGAACTACATTGAACAGTATGTTGCGATACAAAACATCCGTTTTGATGACATGATTAAGCTCCATATCGAAAGTTCTGAAGAAGCGCGTCACCAGACAATTGGTAAAATGATGCTTCAACCACTCATAGAAAATGCTATTAAACATGGTAGAGATACTGAGTCATTGGATATTACTATACGCCTGACATTGGCACGTCAGAATTTACATGTTTTAGTTTGCGACAATGGTATTGGGATGTCGTCATCTCGCCTGCAATATGTACGCCAATCTCTTAATAATGATGTATTTGATACTAAGCATTTGGGATTAAATCATTTACACAATAAAGCAATGATTCAATATGGTTCACATGCACGACTCCATATTTTTTCAAAGCGTAATCAAGGTACGTTAATTTGTTATAAAATACCACTTTCAAGGGGGAATGTAGATGTTTAAGGTAGTTATTTGTGATGATGAACGAATTATTCGAGAAGGTTTAAAGCAAATCATTCCTTGGGGAGACTATCATTTCAATACAATATACACTGCTAAAGATGGTGTTGAAGCATTATCACTAATTCAACAACATCAGCCAGAATTAGTAATTACTGATATTCGTATGCCACGTAAAAATGGCGTCGATTTACTCAATGATATTGCGCATCTAGATTGTAATGTCATCATATTATCGAGTTACGATGACTTTGAATATATGAAAGCCGGTATTCAACATCATGTTCTTGATTATTTATTAAAACCAGTGGACCATGCACAATTAGAAGTTATTTTAGGAAGACTTGTCCGTACCTTATTAGAGCAACAATCACAGAACGGCCGTAGCTTAGCATCTTGTCATGATGCCTTCCAACCATTATTAAAAGTAGAATACGATGATTATTATGTAAATCAAATTGTTGATCAAATTAAGCAATCTTATCAAACGAAAGTGACTGTTTCAGATTTAATTCAACATATCGATGTTAGTGAATCGTATGCGATGCGAACATTTAAAGATCATGTTGGTATTACAATTGTCGATTATTTAAATCGCTATCGTATTTTACAATCTCTGCAATTGTTAGATCGACATTACAAACACTATGAAATTGCAGACAAAGTAGGCTTTTCAGAGTATAAAATGTTTAGCTATCATTTTAAAAAATATTTACAAATGTCGCCAAGTGATTATTGTAAGCAAGCAAAATAGATTAGCACATAACTAATGATTATGGCGCCTACATTTTGTTCTATGAAAAAGCGGACTGATAGAGAAGTTTTCACTTTTCTTTCAGTCCGCTTTTTAGAGAGTTTAAATATAAAACAATACTCCCTACAATATTGACACCGCTATATGTCTTTATTGTAAGGAGTAAATTCATTGAGTCACCCTAAGTCGGGCAAATAAGGATACTTCATAACAGGGAATTATGATCTGCCCCGAGACATAGAGATGATATATTTGCAAGGGTAGAAGCAGTATCTTTCATCTCTTCACGCACATGCCGTCGGGGCAGGATTGCCAACTATATTGCAATAGATTGGCGATACTTTTAATCCGATTTATATTAAATTTTTAAACTTCTAATTTTCTTTTCTTCATAGAAAGCAACGATTCCTAATAGAATCATGCCTAGGAATAATGCAACATAGAAGACGATGAAAACATCTGTCCATCCACTTAATGTATATCCAAAGATGTTTAAACCGTTACGTGTTGGATCAGCAATAGCCGCCAAACCAACTTTCGCCATTGAGTCACCGAATAGATACGCGAATGAACCTGTCATTCCGTTTGCTACACTGATGGCATTTTTAGGAACAAAACCAGTCAATGATACACCAATTAATAATTGCGGACCAAAGATTAACGCACCTAATGCAAACAATGAAATGTTAACCATCATGACACTTGTAGCATTTGTGTAGAATAAGACAACAAATGTAATCATAAACATACAGCCAATAGCTACAATTGCACGACGACCTTTTAATAAGTCTGATACGTAGCCCCATAATAAACTTGCAACTAATGCACCAATTTCAAAGTAGAATATCGTATTAACTGCATCGCCTTTACTAAAGTGTAAATGCTCTGACACATATAACGGTGCCCAGTTATCAATACCGATTCGTACAATGTATACAAAGACGTTTGAAACACATAGAATCCATATAACAGGATTTCCCAGGATATATTTTTTAAAGATCTCCCATTTCGTCATACCTTGAGAATCAATATTTTCTTTATCGACCGGCTCTTCCCAAATTTCTTCAGCACGATTCCATCCTAATTCTTCTGGATCATCTTTTCCGATAAATAATGTTGCGATACCAATAAGTAATGCAATCACCGATGGGAAAATGAACATCCCTATAACATTTCCATGGAAGAATACATTAGCACCCCAAAGTGCAACACCACCTGCAATGGCACCACCGATATTATGTGATGTATTCCAAAATCCTAAGTATCGGCCACGTTTCGTTCTTGGCGCCCATCTTGAAATCGTTGAATAACTTGCAGGTCCACCAACTGATTGGAACACCCCGTTAAGTCCCCAAAGTACAATTAATAATCCCATTACAGAACCAAAGTAACTTAAAACAAATCCCATAATTAAAACTGTAATCGCAGATAAGATAAGTAAGAACGAGATAATACGTTTTGTGTTACGTCCATCGACAAAATATCCAAGTAATGTTTTCCCTAAACCGTACGTGATACTAAATGCTAATCCGATATAACCAAGTTCTAATGTAGATAATCCAATTTCCTCTTTTAAAAACGGTTGGGCCGCCTTAAAGTTGTTTCGAATTAAATACATAGCCATATAAACAAAGAACACTACAAAGAAAGCTTGCATGAAGTTTCTAAGCCATAATTTACGTTGTACCGATAATGGAATGCCTTTGTTCGGAATCTTATGGATATCAAAAAAGTTCATCTCTGTCACCTCAATCATTTTCGTTAAGCCAAATATATCACGTCGGTGTAAGCGCTTAATATCCTTAAAATTATTAAATTATCCAAAATACTGAACATAAACACATACTTAGAAACATATTTATGTACTAAAATTAATAAATAGTTAATAGTATTTGACAAGTTTTATCTATAAAATACTTTATGTTGTCAAAATCAACGCTTATACATATGACATAATGACGGAGGACATCATGATTCTATCTATATTACTTATCTTTTTCTGTATCAGACTTGTCAGCTTAAAGATATCTATTAATCACTCAAAACAATTAAAAGCAGACGGTGCAGTTGAATATGGCGTTAAAAATTCGAAGTTTTTAGCAATAACACACGTTTTAATTTATGTATTGGCTGGTGTAGAGGCATTTATTAATAAAGATACATTTAGCTTTGCAAATGGTATTGGCTTAGTTATATTAATCTTTGCTTATATCATGTTATTTATGGTTATTAAAACTTTAGGTGGTATTTGGACATTAAAATTATTCATTTTACCTAACCATCCTATTATTAAATCTGGATTATATAAAATTACAAAACACCCAAATTACTTCTTAAACATCATTCCTGAATTAATCGGTGTATTATTATTAACACACGCAACATATACAACTATTTTATTAGTACCGTATGCGTATTTCTTATATGTACGTATTAAACAAGAAGAGAAATTAATGAATATTTAAAAAGATGAAAGCCTGTCATCACATTAGTCGACATCGACGTCCATCTTTAAAGTGCGTTCTGAAATATTATATTCAGAAGCCTTTAAAGTATGTCGTGTCTATGACCATTGTGACAACAGGCTTTTTTTATTATCATATACCTCACTATCGAAAAGGTTATATACTCTTTTCAATGGTGAGGATTGTTACTGTGAATGGGTATGACCATCGCTAAACACTTATATAAAGTACACCTTCTTTACAAACAATGACATGATTTAAGGTGTGAAATTTTTGGCAATGGCTTGGCGACATATGCATTTATTCAACACTGCCACCAGTCTTACTTCAGACAAACTTCAGACTAACCTCGAGTTCGTATTATGCCCACCACATGTCTGCTGGCTTGTCGTAAATATTAACAGATTTCAAAGTTTGACAAGCTTTTTGGAAACCTTCTTCTACTGACATAATAGGATCTTCATGTTCAATACTTAATACATAATCATATCCATTAATAATAAGTTGACTTATGATATCTGCCCATACATATGGACTATGTCCATAACCAACTGTACGGAATGTCCATGCTCTTGTCGCAACGTTACCATATGGTTGCATATCAGTTAGACCATACATATTTACATTTTCTTGATTAATATACGTATCTTTAGCATGGAAGTGATGAATTGCATTTGCTTGGCCTAATATGCGAATCGCAGCAATTGGGTCAATACCTTGCCACCATAGATGACTAGGATCTAAGTTAGCACCGATATATTCATTTGTAGCCTCACGTAACTTCAACATTGTATATGGTGTATGCACTAAAAATCCTGCATGCAACTCTATGGCAATTTTTACATCTTGCTCTTTTGCAAACTCAGCTAAATCTTGCCAATATGGTATCAACTTTTCATTCCACTGATAATCATAAATTTCAGAGTAGGCTGTTGGCCAAGGTGTAACAGGCCAATTAGGCTTTTTAGCGGTATCATCTGATCCTGCAATGCCAGAAAATGTATTAACAACTGGCACGTCTAATAGATTTGCTAAACGGATTGTTTTACGTAACGTTTCATCGGCTTCTTTCGCTTCTATCGGATCTGGAGAAATTGGATTGTTATGACAACTGAAACCACTTATTTGTAAGCCTCTGTCTGTGATTGACTTCATAAATGCTTGGCGCTTGTCTTCATTTTCTAACAACTCATCTAACTTACAAAATTTATCTCCTGGGTTACCACCTGTTCCAACTTCAATCATATCCAATCCAGATTCTGAGACATAATCTAACATATCTTCAAAATTTTTATCGTAAAATAATACTGAAAATACACCTATTTTCATTGAAAAGCACTCCTTCTTTTTATATTGAGAATTTTGTATCATATATGATAATCATTAAAGTTGTATGCTCTTGTTATCAAGATCGCTACGATAAATCGCTTCTATAAGGGCATTTACATTGCGTGCTTCTTCCGGTTTCACCACAATCTCTTCTATCCCTAAACACGCATTGACAAAGTTACGCGCCTGTCTCTCACCAGCAATGTCTTCGTTATGCTCAACATTAGCTTTGCTTTCAAAAATAGTTCCAAAGCGGGGCTCATATATTTCAAATGGAAATAAATTGATACCGCCATCTTCTCCTGATAAACTAACGTGAACCTTATCTTCTTTGATATTTGCAGACCACGAACATTCAAACTGCATGCTTGCTCGATTGGCAAATGTCATATAACTAGTAACATGATCATCGACATCAAATTTAGTATGATCAAATGTTCCCCAATCATTAATTTGATTCGGTTGTTTGCTCAATTGATTATATGTTTTTCCTAGCACTTCATGCGGCACCATATCTTTACCTAGTAGCCACAAAGATAAGTCTAACAAGTGGCAACCATAATCGATTAAACTACCGCCACCTTGCAACGCTTTATTGGTAAAAACACCCCAGCCAGGCACTTTACGCCTACGCATCGCTTGTACACGTGCTACTAAAGGTTTACCAACCACACCTGATTCAATTGCTTTTTTAGCAGTAATTGCCACATCTGTGTGACGATAATGATATGCGACAGTTAATAATTTGTGATTTTTATTAGCCGCTTCAATCATGCGATCACACTCTTCCGTCGTCATCGCCATTGGCTTTTCACACAATACATGGACACCATGGTTCAATGCTTCTATAGAAAGATCAGCATGGAATTTATTAGGTGTACAAATGACCACCGCATCAACAAGTTTAAACAGCTCGCTAGGTGTCTCAACTGCATGAGGTATATTAAAGCGCTTCGCAACATCAATCATCTGCACTGTATTAATATCTTGTACTGCAACTAATGAGACTGTGTCTTTGAGTTTCAGCAATGCTGGAATATGACGGTCTTGTGCAATACCACCAACACCTATCACACCAACTTTTAATTTTGTCATGATGTGCCTCCTTACCGTATGATGTTATTCAAAGTAAATTGCTTTGCCTGATTTTGCAGACTGATAAATCGCTTCAAGAATTTTTGTAACTACCATTGCTTGTTCCGGTTTCACAACTGGTTCAGTATCATTTACAACTGCATCAATCCAAGCTTTTGCTTCTTCTTCAGCTTCATCCACTTCATTACCTTCATAAAAGTCGACGCCTTTGTTTTCCAATTCAACGTGTTTGGTATAAAGTGTACCCATGTCTTCACCATGAATACGTAGACCATCTTTCATATCAGCACCTGCTTTAGTTCCTGATAATGAACATTTTGCCTCATCCACTTCTAAAGAATTAATCGCCCAAGCGGATTCTAACATGATCGTCGCTCCATTCTTCATTTTAATAAATCCAAACGCAGAATCTTCAACTGTAAATTCATCTGGATTCCATGAACCCCAAGCGTTTGCCGCATGATGCTGTTTATTTAATTTATGGAATGTTGAACCCATCACTGATTCTGGTTCATAATTATCCATCATCCATAACGTTAAATCTAAAGCGTGTGTACCGATATCGATTAATGGTCCTCCACCTTGAGCTTCTTCGTCTAGAAAGACACCCCATGTTGGTACTGCTCGACGACGAATGGCATGTGCCTTTCCGAAGTAAATGTCTCCTAAGTCGCCACGTTGCGCTGCTTGATGTAAAAATTGACTATCTGCTCGGAAACGATTTTGATAACCTATTGTTAATTTTTTACCTGTTGATTTAGCTGTATCTATCATTTTTTGAGCTTCTGCTGTCGTTTTAGCCATTGGTTTTTCACACATCACATGTTTACCAGCATGCAACCCTGCTACAGTAATTTCACAATGCGAGTCATTTGGCGTACAAACATGGATAACATCAATCGTGTCATCTTTTAACAATGCTTTGTAATCATCATAAACCTTTGCATTGTCAGTTCCGTATGCTTCTGCCGCACTCGCTGCTTTCGAAATGTCTACGTCACAAAATGCGATCATTTCAACATTTTCAACTTTTTGTAAACTTGGCATGTGCTTGCCATTCGCAATACCACCACACCCAATGATTCCAACTTTAATCGTCATCATAACGTCCTCCTTTTAATCTTTATCGTCATTAGTGGTTCTTTATCAATTCTGCCCCACTCCTAATTTCAAACTAACCTTTTGTCGCACCTGTTGTTAAACCTGATACTAAATAGCGTTGCAAGAACAAGAATACGATTGCTATAGGTACTGCAATCATAATTGCCCCTGCTGCAAACACTGTGAAATTATTTGCATACTTATCATTAATAAAGTTGAACAATCCAACTGCTAATGTGAATTTTTCAGGACTTCTTAATAGTATTTTAGGTAATATAAAGTCCATAAATGGCCCCATAAAATTGAACAAAGCAACAACTGCTAAAATCGGCTTAGCTAATGGAAGCATAATTTGTAAGAAAATACGCATATGCCCTGCACCATCAATTTTGGCAGATTCATCAAGTTCTTTTGGAATCGTATCGAAGTAACCTTTCACTAAAAAGGCATTCATCGGTATTGATCCACCAATATATACCAGTGTTAGTCCAAATAAAGAATCTAATAATCCAATTGTATTTAGCAAAATATAGATTGCGACCATTGCCATTAATACAGGGAACATTTGTAAAATCAAAAATGTAATCAGCCCGTATTTACGACCAACAAAGCGATATCTAGAAAAAGCATATGCTGTTAACGTGACAAATATCACACTAAACAGTGCATTTGCAGATGCTACGATAAGCGTATTTTTATACCAAGTCAGGTATTGACTACTGTCATCGAATAGTAAGAATGCATAATTTTTAAATGTTGCATTGTCTGGTATCATTTTGGCACCATACAAGTTCGTACCTGGATTAAGGGAAATGCCAAATGTCCACAGTAGTGGATATAAAATGATGACAAACATCATCGCTATAAAACTGTAAATACCGATTGCTTTTAATATGTTTTTCTTCTTTGTCATCTTATAAACCTCCCTCATCTTTAAACGTACTTGTACGTCTGAATTGAATAAATGCGACAATAGCAACAATAAATCCAATAATTAATGACACAACTGCACCCATGTTGAAGTTGTTAAACTCAAATGTCAGATTATACACCCAAGATATCAAGATATCTGTACTACCAGCATTCTGCCCTGACACTGGTGGACCGCCTTTATTAAATAGATAAATAAGATTAAAATTATTGAAATTACCTGCATATTGCATAATTAACAATGGCGCTGTGGCGTAAATGACATGCGGGAATGTGATGTTTCTAAACTTTTGCCAACTAGACGCACCATCCATATCTGCTGCTTCGTACCAATCTGATGAAATACTTTGCAGTACTCCAGTGAACAGTGCAAAGACAAATGGGAATCCAAGCCATACTTGAATGCCGATTAATGCCACTTTTGCCCAAAACGGATCACTTAACCATGCTGGTGCTACACCTAATAAAGGTTGCAAAATATCATTATTTATCGCACCAAATTCATCATTAAATAACGCTACAAATATTAAAATTGTCACAAATGATGGTACAGCCCAAGGTAGGATTAACACAGTACGGATAAATTTCTTACCTTTGACGACAGGGTGATTTACAATAATTGCCAAAAACAGCCCTAATGCAATTTGAAGTGTCGTTGCAACAAGCGTCCATACTAATGTCCAAGTAATAACACTGAAAAATGTTTTACGCCAAACGCCAATTGTGAATAACGTTTTAAAGTTATCTAAACCAACCCATTCTAATGTGTGTCTCGGAGGCGCGTTGTATAAATTGTAATTTGTAAATGCTACTCCAAACATAAATATTAATGGAAATACAACTACAAATATCAATAAGAATGTACCTGGTGAGATTAGTAAGTATGGGAACGTCTTGTCCCATGTTGCCACCATACGCGCCTTCGGATCCTTTATTTCCTCATTGCGATTAAATCGTTCAGCATTACGATATGCATCTAAAATATTAATGATATATAGCATGATTGCGAAAGCAACGAGTAAGATAGAAATAATACCTTGTGCAAGTAAGACACGAGAATCGTCTAACTTAGGTACTGTCCCTAATGTGAACAATCCCCAAAAACCAATATTTAAAAAGCTATAAAAAACAGAAATAAAACTGATGAAAAAGATAAAAAATATCGTCCCTTTAATGGGTCTTTTATTATAAAACTGTCCCAAACCAGGTATAACAGATAATAATGCCGCTAATTTAGGGTTACGTTTCGTCATAACTAATCTCCTTTCTTATCATTTTGTGATGGATGAAGAATCTTAATATTTTGCGTTATATCATTCGTCGCCTCATCTAACGCTTGTTTAGGATTCTTACCATTTGAAATAAATATGCTTGCATTGCCCATCGGTTCCCAAACTTGTCGCATTTCAGGAATATTAGGCATCGGTTCAGCATGACGTGCTTGCTTTTCAAACACTTTTAAATTTGGATTAGATGATTTCACGTCAACACGTCCAGTAATTTCGCTCATTTCATCTGTATATTTTTGTAATGTATCTTTACTAGTGATATACAGCATTAAATCTTTAGCCCAATACTTATGTTTACTATATTCAGATAAATACCAACCACGTACACCTAGAAATGGTTTCATAGGTTTGCCACCATCTGTAGGTAATGTTGTTACTCCTAAATCTTTACCAAACGTTTCTTGATATTCATTAATGTTCCACGGTCCAGTGACAAATTGTCCTACTTTTCCTTCTTTAAAAAGACCAATCATGACATCATGTGTTGCTGCCTTAGGAAGATACCCTTTGTCGTACCATTTTTGTAATCGTTCAGCATTCTTGACGACATGTTTTGAATTTAGTCCTAGCTGATGAATATCATATTCACTGCCATTTTTCTTGAAAATATAATCATCATTGCCGAATAAAAACGGATAATTAAAATAGAAATTTTTAGCATCAAATAACATACCGTATTGTTTCTTTTTACTATCAGTTAGTTTGGCAGCATTAGCTTCAACTTCTTCTAACGTTTGCGGTGCATTTTTCACTAATTTTTTATTATAAAAAAGTGCGGTTGTTTCAACGATAGCTGGCAATGCTAGTTGCTTATTGTCATAATTCATCGCTTTAAGTGCTTGCTTATTGAAACCTTTCAACTCATCTTTTGATAATTTGATTTCAGCAGCTAAGCCTTGTAGATAGGCACTTCCAGTATTATCATGTGCTAAGAAAAAGATATCTGGACCTTTTCCTGCAGGAGCGTCTAGCGAAATATTTTCTAGTTGATCATTTTGACCAATATTTACAAGCTTTACTTTGATGCCAGTTTTTTTAGTATATTGATCCGTAATTTTTTTATAAAACGCCATTTGCTTGTCGCCATCCACCCACATCGTAAGTTGGTTAGGCTTGTCTTTAGAATTATCTTTATTCAATGCTTTATCAATATCTTCTTTCGAACGATTAGGGCCACATGCAGTTACGATTAATAACATTACCACGGCTAACGTGATACATTTTAAAATTTTAGACATGAATACTCCCCCTTAGACGATACGATTTCCTGTTTTTTCATCAAAAAAGTGACACTTATTCATATCAAATGCTAGTGTAATCTTGTCGTTCGCCATCACTTGAGTTCTTGAATCTAATTTAGAAATCAATTCCATTCCTTGGAATGTGCTATGTACCATAATTTCTGAACCTAACAGTTCGGATACAACTACTTCAGATTCAAATTGTGTCTCTGGAGAAGTTTGAATAAATATTGGTTCTTCATGAATGTCTTCAGCTCGAATACCTAAAATAATTTCCTTGTCTAAGTAGCCAGCAGCTTTTAACTTTTCAAATTTTTTATTATGTAATTTAAAATGGTGTGTTCCTACCTTCAATCCGTCCATTTCAACTGTAGCATTCAACATATTCATTGCTGGTGAGCCGATAAATTGCGCCACAAATATGCAATTAGGGGCATCATATATTTCTCTAGGTGTGCCGACTTGCATAATGTCGCCATCTTTCAAAACAACAATTCGACTAGCCATCGTCAATGCTTCAGTTTGATCATGTGTAACATAAATTGTCGTAGTATTAAGTCGCTTATGTAATTTCAATATTTCTGTGCGCATTTGTACTCGAAGCTTCGCATCAAGATTCGATAATGGTTCATCCATTAAAAAGACTTTCGCATCCCTAACAATAGCTCTGCCCAAAGCAACACGTTGACGCTGTCCGCCAGATAACGCTTTTGGTTTACGACCAAGATACTCAGTTAATCCTAATATTTCAGCTGCTTCATTAACTTTTTGTTCAATCTCTTTTTTATTTACTTTACGTAGCTTTAGCCCAAATGCCATATTTTCAAAAACAGTCATATGTGGATATAATGCATAGTTTTGAAATACCATCGCAATATCTCTATTCTTTGGTTCAACATCGTTCATGCGTTCCCCATCAATATAAAAATCTCCAGATGTGATAGACTCTAGTCCAGCAACCATTCGTAATGTTGTTGATTTACCACATCCCGATGGTCCAACAAATACAATGAATTCTTTGTCAGTAATATGTAGATTAAAATCTTTCACTACAGTATTGTTGTTATCATACGTCTTTTTAATATGCTCTAACTTTAGTTCTGCCATGTTATGCCTCCCATACTTTGTTTACAGTTTGATTGTGCAATACACTTTGTGAAAACGTTTGCACAAATACTTACATAAATCATATATTCAGTCATTATTAATGTCAATCATAAATTGTAAACGTTTACATTACTGTCAGAATTAAACTTTTATACAGAAAATTGATATAGTGCACAACTATTTTCTAGTGTGACAATAATGTTTTTTATGTGCGATATTTCACTGCCAATGCTAACAACCTTGTCTTACATTTTAAGTAATATCTAAATCAAACAAGTATGACTTAGCATTACGATTTTCATTGAAAAAAGCAACCATTATGTAAGTATCATACTCACACAATGATTGCTTAATTTTTTAGACTGCGGGCACCCTTCTATAACTACAAATCATATAGGCTACGTTCCCCATCAGGTAACTGATCGATAAACGGTTTTGGATCTTCTGCATATGCATTACCTACGCCACCCTTCATTCTTTGAAAATGTAAATGTGCGCCTGTCGTTTGTTTACCTGTATTGCCTGAATATGCAATAATATCACCTGCTTTGACTCGATCACCTACTTTGACATTATATTTGTCTAAGTGTAGATACCACTGGTGATATTCTCCATTGTCTTCGGCAATCTGTAATACCTTGCCGCCCAATTCATTATTAAAGATACGTGTTACTTTACCATTCGTCGGCGCTTTAATTGGTGTACCTTTTGGCAATGCAAAATCAATGCCATAATGCTTACCATCAAATGGTGAATGTTGATATTTACCAAAAGTCTCAGTAATCCGACTCCCTCTAAAAAAGTCTTCCCATTTTGAGTGTCCTTGTCCTTTATGATTTTGTGTCAATTTATCGGTATATTGGTTAAACCATTTTTGAATGTCATCTATATAAATAATCGTAAATAATAGTGAAAGAAAAATGATAATTGTTGCCAAAATACGTTTTGGTCGCTTTGTCATAGTGGCATCCATCCTTCATATATTTTGGGTATTAAGTATATATTCTAAATCAACTATTTCATAATTAAATGCACTCATACTTTAGTAGTACTGCCAAATATAGATGAAGAAAATGATGGTAATTTGAATATTTTTATTGATATTAAATTTTATATCTAGTATAATAATTATACTCAAGAAAATAACAGAAACAGAGGAGAATTTTCAAATGGCAAAAGTATTATATATTACAGCACACCCTTTTAATGAACTGGTATCAAATTCTATGGCGGCTGGTAAAGCATTTATCGAAACATATCAACAACAACATCCTGATGATGAAGTGAAACATATTGATTTATTTGAAACTTATATTCCAGTTATTGACAAAGATGTATTAACTGGTTGGGGAAAAATGAGTAATGGCGAAACGTTAACTGATGATGAACAAATGAAAGTTTCAAGATTGAGTGACATTTTAGAAGAATTTTTAAGTGCAGATAAATATGTATTTGTAACGCCTATGTGGAACCTTTCTTTCCCACCTGTAGTTAAAGCATATATTGATGCTATTTCAATTGCAGGTAAAACTTTTAAATATTCTGCTGAAGGACCACAAGGTTTACTAACTGACAAAAAAGTATTACACATTCAATCACGTGGTGGATATTATACTGAAGGACCTGCTGCTGATTTTGAAATGGGTGACCGTTATTTAAGAACAATTATGACATTCTTAGGTGTGCCATCATATGAAACAATCATTATTGAAGGACACAATGCTGAACCTCATAAGACTGAAGAAATTAAAGCAACTAGTATTAATAATGCTGAAAAATTAGCAACAATTTTTTAAATTTTTAGTTACACTGTGTGACGTCTCAAACGTCACACAGTTTTTAATTGTATGCATTTCCTACTTTTTTATAAATACCTATTATTTCCACACATTTAAAGTTTGATATTCACTTTAATACTGATGTAAATATTTTTAAAATATATTATTATAGTGTTAATTAAGTATTTTAAGAAAAGGTGTGAATGTATGAAAGCACATAAAATTTTCTGGTTAAACTTAGCAGCAATTATTATTATTTCAATTGTAGTCAGTGGCGGTATGTTTTTGGCAATGAAGTGGGAACAAATTCATTTGAAAGATGGTCTTAAAAAAGTACTAAGTACGTATCCTATTAAAAACTTAGAAACGCTTTATGAAATTGATGGTCACGATAATCCCCATTATGAAAATAATGATCAAGACACATGGTATATAGAATCCTCTTATTCAGTTGTTGGATCAGATGAGCTTTTAAAAGAAGACCGTATGTTGTTAAAGGTAGATAAGAACACACATAAAATAACTGGTGAATATGACACAACTACAAACGATAGAAAAAATGCTACTGACTCGACATACAAAAGTTATCCAGTAAAAGTAGTTAATAATAAAATCGTTTTCACAAAAGACGTAAAAGATCCCGCGCTGAAACAAAAAATCGAAAACAATCAATTTTTGATTCAAAGTGGTGATTTAACAAGCATTTTAAATAGCAATGATTTGAAAGTCACACATGATCCTACCACTGATTATTATAATTTATCTGGTAAGTTGTCGAATGATAATCCAAACGTTAAACAATTAAAACGTAGATATAATATTCCCAGAAATGCATCAACAAAGGTGGAATTAAAGGGAATGAGTGATTTAAAAGGCAATAATCATCAAGATCAGAAACTTTATTTTTATTTTTCAAGTCCTGGAAAAGACCAAATTATATACAAAGAAAGCCTTACTTATAATAAATTAAGTGAACATTAATACTTATGATGTAATTATAGAAATAACCAAATCATTTATTATCGTTTAACATACTAAAATCACACATTATAAAAACGCCTCACATCATTCATTTAATTGTACCGAATCACATCAAGTTAGATTTTAGACTAACTATTGTGGTGTACATCAAAAACGAATTTGTGGGGCGTTTTATATTTTACAAAGGCGACTAGCGTTTCTTATAACAACTTCAACATTACTACACTCAAGCGTCACGCTAAAGTTCAAAATCGAATCCTTTCATTCAACAAAAGCCCTTATCCACTACAAACTTCATATCAAGCGTATAAACTATCTTGTGATACTATCTCGATCATATCTATAGTATGCATTTGTGTTCCGTTTCACTGAAGTATATGTATCATCAGTTAAGTATAAACCATCATCTTTCAATGCCACTTGATAACCTTTCTTTCGTGCTAACCAGGCAATATCTATATAATTTTCTCCTGCGTTTTCATAACTTCTTAAATCTTCAATATGTGCACTAACTTCAGAGAAGATGATTCTAACGACACTTTCATCAACCCAATATTTGTCATGCATCCATCGCACTTGATCTGCCAATAAAGGTAACTGCACATCATTGAAATATACACGATGGGTGTCATTATCGTATATTTCGGGACTAAGTAATGGTTGTTTTCTAATTGATAATACCTCACCACCCATCACTGTACCTTCCCTCGTATCATCAGCACCTCCCGATGCGTCACGTGTATTCAAGTCAACATGTAGTCCATGTACATCTCCAATATAGGCATCTGGTTTATGTTCCATTGCATGTCCACGTGCAATCAATGCTAATATTGTAGATTGTGAAAATTGAGGCTCCCATTCAATGCGATTAGGATGGCTACTATAAACTCTAGGTTCATCTATAGCCTGCTGAATATCCATGCCAAACACTAATACATTGATTAATGTTTGCGCAACACTAGCAATGATACTTATGGCACCAGGTGCACCTACTGTTAATATTGGCTTCCCGTGATACATCACAATCGTTGGAGCCATGTTACTTAGTGGTCGTTTATATGGTGCAATTTCGTTAATACCACCATCTACTACATCAAAGCCATCCATTGTCGTATTCAATAACACGCCGTAGCCTGGAATCGTGATACCCGATCCGTAAATCATACCGATTGATGTCGTAAATGAAGCAATATTACCTTCCTTATCAATCACACAAAAATGAGTTGTTTCGGTATGATTTTCTTCAACATCTGTATGACTAATGCAATCAGACACAACACCATGCTCTATATCAATATTTGCTTTATTGCTATCAATGAGCGTACTGCGTGCTTTTAAATAATTGTCATCAATTAATGACTGTACAGGCACCTCATGAAAATTATCATCCGCCAAATATTGCGCACGATCACTATATGCTAAATGCATCGCTTGTATCAAATGATGCAAGTAATCAACAGATCTTGGACCCATAGATGGTAAATCGACATGTTCTAATAACTTCAATATTTGAATTACCGTGATACCGCCAGAACTAGATGGTCCCATTGAATAAATGTCATAGTCTTTAAATGTTGCACTGATTGGCGCTTTAATCTGAATGTCATATTTGGCTAGATCCTCTAAAGTGATTGTCCCACCACATGCTTTGACAACATTGACTAATTGTTTCGCAATGTCACCTTTATAAAATGCATTAAACCCTTGTTCTCTTAATATTTGAAATGTCTTACCTAATTCGGGTTGTACAATCCAATCACCTTCACGCCAATATTGATTTTCATGCGTAAATACTTGTGCCGTTTCATAATACTTTGTCAATCGTGCGTGTTGCTGGCGCGAATATTTTTCAGTAGCCCAATTGGCTGCATGACCTTCAATAGCTAGTTCAATTGCAGGATTAATTAAATCTTCCAATGACAACTTAGCATAACGCTTGTGAATATAATCAAACAGCTTTGGAATTGCTGGCACAGCGACAGTTTTACCATGTGTAGTCATATCAAAAAATGATTTATATTCGCCTGAATCATCTAGATAAAATTGTTTATCTACATGTGCAGGGGCTGTCTCACGCGCATCAAACGCAGTTATACTGCCAGTACTTTGCTCATAATATAGCAAATACCCGCCACCACCAATACCTGATGCAAATGGTTCTACCACATTCAACGCCAGTTGAATTGCAATCACTGCATCCATGGCGTTGCCACCTTGATCTAATACATCCTTACCAATTTTAGCCGCAAGAGGATGTGATACGGAAATTAACCCTTCTTTAGATGTTTTTGTCTGTTTGTCATTTAAGTTAATGACCATACTATATCCTCCTACTTTCTGTTAAATATTTAAAACATTATTGATTGATGGCTTTTTCTACTTTTTCTAAATCTTGACGTTGCTCGTTACCAGTATCGACAAGTGGTGTAATCGGTGATGCAATTTTAAATTTATCGCCACGATAAAACTTAATAAATTGATCCTGATCTATCGCATTAACTACTGCTTGTCTCAAGTTTGGATGCGTCTTAAATATACCTTTTTTAATATTTAGCATTAAAAAGACTGACTTGCGTCCATTTTTGCGAATAATGCTTAAATTTTTATCCGACTTAATTAAATCAAAATGTTTTTGATTCACATCTGCCAACATATCAATTGAATGATTTCTAAGTTCTGACAATGCATTATTCGGGTCACCATTAAACTTCAATGTAATATTTTTAATTTTAGCTGGTCCATAACTACCTTTTTCTGTTTCGTTGAATCCTGGATTACGTTGAAACGTTGCTTGATATGCATTTTTCTGTGTCATAATGTATGCGCCACTTGCATACAGCGCATTTTTCCCATCTGAATTTGCAGGAATTGTACTGCTATCCCCATATCCTTTTGGATATTCTTGATTTACTTGATTAACAAATTTTTTAGATAAAATGCCTGCCGAAGAGTGTGTTAAGTAATTTACCTCTCGAGGCATCGATTGATCTGTCGTAATTTTAACAATTTGATAAATACCGTCTTTATTATTTACTTTTTGACCATCTGTCGTTAACGATTTGACGTTATAAGCTTTAATCAACTTATCATAGATTGATTTATCGTCCTTGTCTTTCTCTTTACGCAACTGATCGATGTCCTCATCTTTTAATATCTTGATGTCATTTATATGTTTGTGCATATTGTAAGTATTATTGTTAGGCACAGACTTTTTATCACGTGCTCTATCTAAAGAAAACTTAACATCTTCACCCGATACACGCTCTCCAGTATTACGTGCTTGTCCATTGACCACTTTCGCAAAATAATCATCATCTCTTAACAAGAAATAAAATGCTTTATTGTCCTTATTCACAGCATAATCATGACTTAACGAACCTTTCGTTGTTAAATGATCATTTTCATCTAATAATAATAACCTTGTGTACATATTCATATTAATTGAATATACTGACGGCGCAATTGAACGTATTGGATCCAATGTAGGAATTTCACCATCTTGTTGTGTCATCACAAGTGGCCGCGTATCTCGTTCTCTACTATTGTTGTAATCAAATTGTTGCCATATTAATGCACGTGAATTTGGCAATCCAACACTATTTTTATCTAACACTTTATTGTCATATACTAAATTCTTTTTTGATCCATATAAAGGCGCCATATACCCTTTATCAAATACAACTTCATCTTCAATTTGCTTATATGTTTGTTTAACATCTGCTTCATTTTGAGTAGAAGCTTTATTTAACAACTGGTCTACATGTTTATCTTTCAATAAACTATTTGATCCTGTAGAACTAAATAATGCCGTCATAGCATAGTTCGGGTCACCAAACACTGTCATCCAGTCATCAATTTGGATATCATAATTGCCGGCTTGACGTTGTGTACGATAGCTACCATAATCTGGTTGGATATTCATCTTCACGTTAAATCCTGCATTTTCCAATTGATCTTTAACGATATTCATATCATTTTCATAACTTGCTTGTCCTAGGAAATGTATTGTTGGTCGCTCGCCTTTCACTTCAACTTTCGATGACTTTTGAGCCACTTCTGATTTCGTAGGGACACCACAACCACTTAATACCAACGCTAAAACTATAATTGCGATACTAATGATTTTCTTCACATCTATCCCTACCTTTTTAATGAATTCTTGGATCTAGTGCATCACGCACTGCATCACCTATAAAATTAAATGCTAAAACGACGAACATAATACAAACACCAGGTACAATAGCTAAATTACTGTGCGTTTCCAAGTAGTTACTACCGGTACGTAAAATGTTGCCCCATTCAGCTACATCAGGTGCAACACCAAGTCCTAGGAAACTTAAACTACTTGTTGTTAATACAACCACACCTATATTTAATGAAAAACGTACAATCATAGGCGCAATCGCATTCGGTAAAATATAACGCCATATGATATTCCAAGTGTTTTCACCAGTGATACGTGCTGCATCTACATATTCCATGCGTTTAATTTCTAAAACACTGGCACGCATTGTCCGTGCAAATGATGGTATATTACCGATACTTAAAGCAATAATTAAATTTGGAATACTTGCTCCAAATGATGCAATAATTGCCACCGCTAACAATAATGATGGAATTGCAAACACTACATCTAAAATTCGCATTATTAAATTATCAATATGATTAAAATAACCTGCGATAGTGCCTAGTAACACACCAAAAATAACTGCAATAACTACTGAAATAATTGAAATTGAAAATGTCAGCTTCGTTCCTACAACTACGCGTGTAAATAAGTCTCTACCGAAATCATCAGTACCAAACGGATAGGCTAGACTCGGTCCATGTAACAGTGCATTGAACTGATTTTTAGTAGCCAATGTCGTATCAAATGTAAATTGTGACACAATTGATAATGTCAGCATGTAGACTAAAATAAGTAACCCGATAATCGCAATACGATGTCTAGTAGTTTTTCGTATAAACGATTCCCACCCGTTATAACTATGTATTTGCGATGTACGTTGGTAACGTCTAATACTTACAAACATTAATAATGTAAATACGTTGCCTGTTAATGTCATCAACAATAACAACACTTCGACGATACGTCGCCATAAGTCATGATGCTTCCATGTTTGTTCCGTTGTTAAAATGATAATTAAAATGATGGTTAAAACGATTAGCAATGTTTCAGCAATATAGAACGTATCGGCCACATAACCTTTAAAAAGATTTAATGCACTCGTTAATATAACTAAAATATAAGTTGCTATAGCATAACTTGCGAATAGTTTTAAGGAAGCTATCTTTGTTGTAAGTTTTACCATATGCCTCACTTCCTTTCGTTAATTTCACTACGTAATTTTGGATCGATTAAAGCATAAAATATATCAATAATTAAGTTTGCTAAAGATATTACAATTGATATATATACGACCCCACCCATGACTGCTGGGATATCAGGTATTAGTTGTTTTTGGACGATATAACGCCCGATACCATTAATGTTAAATACTTGTTCCGTCACTGCTGAACCGCCTAGTAACTCTGCCACTAGAAGACCAACTAACGTTACAATTGGAATAATGGCATTTTTCAAAATATGTTTAATAACAACTTGTGTCGTCGATAATCCTTTTGCATAAGCAGTTAAAACATAATCGCTGCGCATTACTTCAAGTACAGAAGACCTTGTCATACGCGTGATAGAAGCAGCAATACTTGTTCCAATGACAAGTACAGGTAAAATCAACGATATTGGATGTTCTGGCATATAAGATGGTGGCAAAATATCCAATTTCAATGAGAACGCTAAAATGAATAATAGCCCTTGCCAGAAACTTGGAATAGATAAACCAATTAATGCAATTATCATTAACGTGATATCAAGCCAACTATTTCGCTTCATCGCACTGATAATACCAATTGGTATTGCAATAATTAATGCCACAATTAGCGCTAATACTGCGACAATTATTGTAATTGGAATTCTTTCGCCAACTGCTTTAGTCACAACCTCATTCCCTTTGTAAGTCGTACCTAAGTCAAAGGTAAAAACACCCTTGATGGTATCCCACAATTGAATAAAATAAGGTTCGTTAAGATGATGTAATACATTGAATTGATGTATCTGTGCCTTTGTTGCATTTTGTCCCAGTATGCTATAAGCCGCATCAAGCGGTGAAAAATACAGAATGGTAAACACACTGACAATAACACCAATGATGACAATCACAGCCATGACAATTCTCTCAAAAATATATCTAACTAATGGCTGTAAATAAATAGTCAATAAGATGAACATCGGCAAGGCCAATATTACTTTGATCATGATGAACTTATGAAATAATAAATTTTCAAAGTATGTTGAAAAATGTGCTTGTTCAATATTCTTTGAACTCGTATTAGAACTTTGTGCCTTGAATATTTTTAATGCTTCTTTATGTATTTGTGTGGATGACTTTTGCTGCGATAAATATTTATATTTTTGATGTAACGCTCGTTCAATTTCTGAAATTTCAGAATTATTAGCGTAAAAATTTTTTCTCTTAGCAGAAAAGAAAAACTTTATCACTGCATATAAAAATATTGGCAAGCTTAATACCGATAATACAAACTTGTAAAATGCCTTGTGATACAACGACTTAAAAGATTCTAAATAAGTAATTATGATAATCACTCCTTGTAAAATAATCTTGAGTAGATTACTATGATATACAAAAGTATAGAATAAATTTACACATTTGTGAATAGGGAGGCACAACATCATGTCAAATTTATTAGAAGTCAACAGTCTGAATGTACAATTCAATTATGATGAAACTACAGTTCAAGCGGTAAAAAATGTCTCTTTCGAATTACGAAAAAAACATATCCTAGGTATTGTTGGTGAATCAGGATCAGGAAAAAGTATTACTGCTAAATCTATTTTAGGGCTACTACCAGATTATCCAGATCACACATTAACAGGAGAAATTATTTTTAATGGGCAATCGTTAAATAATTTATCAACTTCAGCGTTACAACAAATTCGAGGTAAGGATATTTCAATGATTTTTCAAGATCCACTCTCTTCGTTGAATCCAAGATTAACGATTGGCAAACAAATTACAGAAGTACTATTTCAACATAAACGTGTATCTAAATCTGAAGCAAAGTCGATGACAATAGACATTTTAGAAAAAGTAGGTATAAAACATGCAACTCGACAATTTGATGCTTATCCACATGAACTTTCTGGTGGTATGCGTCAACGTGTCATGATAGCAATGGCATTGATTTTAAAGCCACAAATTTTAATCGCAGATGAACCAACAACGGCATTAGATGCCAGTACACAAAATCAATTACTGCAGTTAATGAAGTCCCTTTATGAGTACACAGAAACATCTATTATTTTTATCACTCACGATTTAGGCGCTGTGTATCAATTTTGCGACGATGTGATTGTAATGAAAGATGGAAGTGTCGTTGAAAGTGGCACGGTTGAAAGTATTTTTAAATCGCCACAACATACCTATACAAAACGCTTAATAGATGCGATTCCTGATATTCATCAAACGCGTCCGCCAAGACCGTTAAACAATGATATTTTATTAAAATTCGATCGCGTGAGCGTGGATTACACATCACCGAGTGGCAGCCTATACCGAGCAGTTAATGATATTAACTTGGGTATTAGAAAAGGCGAAACATTAGGCATTGTCGGTGAATCAGGGTCAGGGAAATCGACATTAGCTAAGACGGTCGTCGGTCTAAAGGAAGTGTCAGAAGGCTTTATTTGGTATAACGAATTACCATTAAGTTTATTTAAAGATGATGAATTGAAATCTTTACGACAAGAGATACAAATGATTTTTCAAGATCCATTCGCATCTATTAATCCAAGATTTAAAGTCATTGATGTGATTAAACGACCACTAATCATTCATGGGAAAGTCAAAGATAATGATGACATTATTAAAACTGTCGTATCGTTGTTAGAAAAGGTTGGCCTAGATCAAAGTTTCTTATATCGCTATCCACACGAATTATCTGGTGGGCAACGTCAGCGTGTAAGTATCGCGAGAGCACTTGCTGTAGAACCTAAAGTGATTGTTTGCGACGAGGCAGTGTCCGCTTTAGACGTTTCAATTCAAAAAGATATCATCGAGTTATTAAAACAATTACAGTTAGACTTCGGCATCACTTATTTATTCATCACACATGACATGGGTGTTATCAATGAAATATGTGATCGCGTTGCAGTTATGAAAAATGGCGAAATCGTTGAACTGAATAACACAGAAGATATTATCAAACATCCGCAATCAGACTATGCAAAGCAACTTATTTCAGAAGTAGCAGTTATTGCTAAATAAAAGTCATGCGTTGTGCAACTGTATCACTGTATGGTCTGGAATAAATCAGGCAATCTCTGATGTGTTATGTTAGATGACTTTGTCATACTAACTATATTGTGCTAAGTTAGGGCTCGGCACCATATCAAGTTTTAGGTGCTTTGCCATGATTTAAGAGTCACCCCCATACTTTGGGCATTTTGACGCCAGAATAAATCCCCCGCCACTATGTGAAGTGCGGGGGATTATTTATATTTTATTAGAATATTCAGATTTTTGAGTGTGTCAACTTAGCTTAGTCAATGTATATTTAACGTCACTTACTCTTTTTCTTTCATAATTAACACATTCAAATAAATGACATTTAATACTTTTCTCGATTAATTTTCTTTTTTAATTCTATTTTTGATTTAATAATGCTATATTTCGGTATTTTAAATTTATAATACGTGTGTTTTCTTTTCAAAATAATAGCAGTTTCTGAGAAGAAATATATTGTCGACTTTTAGATTATCTTTCAATAAGCTCTTTTATTGTGGTTTCTCTCCAAATATCTCATCCAAATTTTTATTCAACACCGAACAAATATTTTTACATAGTGATAGAGAGGGGTTATGTACACCCTTTTCTATAAGAGATATTGTTTGTCTAGTTACTCCAACTTTATTTGCTAGCTCCTTTTGAGTCATAGATAGTGAAACTCTAGCTATTTTCAAATTATTTTTCACTTTTAATTATTCCGGCTTCTTTTTTTTATAAGATTAACTAGACATATATAACCAAAATAAATAATTGGGAAACCAACTACATATGTAAAAAATTGTTTACTTAATCCATTAATGTAGAACATTATGACTGAAGTTAAAATATATACTACACTCATTACTAACAAATCATTTTTCTTCATAAGGTATCACCTCTTTTTGACTTTCTAACAACCATGTTTCTAACGTGGTTTGATTAAATGACTGTGCTTTTCGTTTATCTGTAAAACATCCATCTTTTAACAAATAAATATTTTCTGAGAGTTCTAAAATTGTATTAGGCAAATGACTAGTGAAAATTATTATCTTTTCTTTAGAAACTAATCCCTTTAAAATTCGTGTGAAATTTTTTTGAGCAACATGGTCAAGGGCATTAAATGGTTCATCTAATAATAAAACATTTGAATCTACTAATAACATAGAAGCAAAATTTAGTTTTTGCTTCATACCACTTGAAAAATTATATACAGGTATATTTAGATCTTCTATATTCAAACCTACATCTTTAATAGTTTTCTCAATAGTTATTTGATCTATTTTCCGATTATATAGGCTACATATTAAGTACAAATTATCTTTAGCACTTAAATTTTCATAAAAAAAGGGATTTACTGGTGTGTAAAAAATCTCTTTTTTTAGTGTGCTATTTTCAAAAATACTTTCACTATTTAAATATACATCACCTTTTGTTGGCATCAATATACTACTAATAATATTTAACAAAGTCGTTTTACCTGCCCCATTTACTCCCACTATGCAATTGATGCTCCCACTTCTAAACTTAGCATTCACATTATTCAAAACCATTTTTGAATTAGTAAATTTTTTTTGAAGATTATTTAAAACTAGCATGATACACTTCCTTAATTTATGGTTACATAAACTTCTAATAATGATGCGATTATTGTTAATACAATAACAGTTATTATTGTTGTTACAAAATTATGGAACATCTTATTTTTTATTTTATTTTTCTTTACCATTCTTTGATAAAGGTATGATAAAAAACCTAATGAGAATGTTGAAGCAATTAAAAGTGCTAAAATCTCAAATATAGCGTGTGGCGCTAATACTAATAGAATAGATTTTAATTGATTGCTATAGATTCCATGTGCTATAAAAAAGCCTAACATCCCAGAATTTATGAGTAACATACCTATATTTAACAGACCAAGTGTCAGAAAACCAAATATTGCAGAGAAGAAATAAATTAAATTATGAAAGAAAATCTCTTGTAAATTTAAATCTTGAGCAACTATCATTTTACCTAAATCAATATTTAATAAGTAATAAACCAAGCATCCCAATAATCCGCCTATTATTAACACCAATATATTAAAAATAAAAATTTTTTTGTATTTAATACTATAAATATAAATCCCTCTTTCTCCAAGACTTTGTTATTTTTTGTTTAGAAAACCTAATAAACAACGAAACAAGTATTAAGGCTAAAATGTTGAAAATAATTATAAAAATCATTATGTCAATATAATTACGTTGAGATAAGTAACCTACAAATAGAATTAAAAAATATGATGACGATAAAAAATTCTTAACTTTATCAAAAACAGTATCTTCAAGAAAAATTTGTTCTTCAAAAGACTCTAATTCACTGTAATGTTGATGATTGAAATGTGGAGATAAATACGAAGGTAATAATGATAAATTAGGAATTATTACTGTATTGATGATTATTATTTCAAATCCAATTATATATAAATATATGTCTTGATTTAAAAATATTGCTAATAAAATAATAGCAAGTATTGTTTCTTTAAAACCAATAAAGCGAATTAGAGATAATTTAGAATCGTAAATTTGTTTAAAATCAGTGTTTGACATCCTATACAAACCGATACTTTTTCTATCTGAATCAAAACGTAATGATTTAGTAAAAAAATCCGTCCCCGCAGAAAAACTATCACGAGTTATAGTGTTTAATATCAAAATAAAAATAACTGCATTAGCTAACTGATTATATGCCATCTGTGAAAAATAGATTAAACACCCTAAAAAGAACCATATTGAATAACTAATATAGAAGAAAGGTTTATGTAAATTAACTTCTTCTTTGTTACTTATCCAGTGTTTTAGCTGTATTGTTGTTATAGCTTTTATTGAAATTGGCAACGAAAAATTAATATTTGTTGAAGATAGATAGATATCTTCTTTTCTATACCAAAACCCTATTTTATTTAAATAATATAACGCTATAAATAAAGCTATTGTAATAATCACAAATGATATATTCACAAAGTTTAATCTCATAAAAATAGTGTGAGGTGATATATAATCTAATAATTGCATAACTTTTTCATTAATAATAATGACTTCGTTCTTTATATCCTGAAAATAACTATACCATTCAAAAGTTTTCTTACTTTTTATTACATATGTCGAAAAAACTAAAAAGGGCTTTATTAATAAATTTACTAAAAGAAATGAGACGACAAATCCAATAACAGAAACAATGCTTCCCATCATAAAATTAAAAACACAATAGTGATAAGAAAATAATTTTTTTGTGCTTATGACTTTAATATTTATAAAAATAATTTGAATTACATAAGAGATTGTTGAAAAGTATATTAGTGCACAAAAAACCTTGAGGTTAAATATAAAAGGACTAATATGATATAAACTAATAGCCATACCAACTATCAACAAATTAAAATATCCAACAAACTTTTTTAAAACGTCTGAAGCATATATCAAGTTAAAAATGTCAACTTCTCTCAAACTAGATCTATATAACAGCTGTTTATCCATTGGATTGATCAATAATTTAGTTCTAGGTATTAATGGTATAAATACAATGTAAATAAACATACTCGCATAGAAATAATATTCTATAAAATCAATATAATCACTGAAATAGTCAGCTAACATAATAGTTGAAATAAATAATAATAGTGACGAAAAAATCAATTTAATTAAAAACAGTATTTTTGTAGTAACATTAAGTCGCGACCTTTTTACAATTTCAAATTTTCTACGGATAAAATATCTAAGATTAAATTTTAAATAGGTATAAAATATTGAATTATTCATTGAATCTCCTTTTTTAAAAAGAGGCTTTCCCAAAAAAGAAAGCCTCTCTTATAAAGAATTAGATTATCTTTTACCAAGCAGCTGTTTTTCGTACGCCCCAACGTTTGATAAATCTCATTACTGTTGCACGACCAAGAGCTGCAACCGCAGTACCAGCGCCACCACCAAAAGCAATACCAGCAACAGCTAGCGCGTTCCAAACACTACTTCCATTATATAAGGCAGTAATAAATGTAGTTATAGCTGAACCTTTGATTCCTGTCCAAGCTATTTTTTTATGTAATTTTAGCATAGGCCTTCCACCTCCTTCTCAAAAATATTATATAATATTTTTTTACATCTTAAAAGTAATATGTTATTTTTTGCGTAAATTAAATATATAATTTACATTTTGCAATACATATCTTACTTTTATTCTAATACGCATTTCCATCGTTGGTGTTGATAGTCAGTTTAATATGATAATTAGTCTTCAGTACTTTTACCATTTTAAATTTACTATTTTATAATATCTATGAGCTCTTTCTTAGATGCTGCGCGAGCTGGTATCCATCCAAAAAGAAGTCCAATTAATATCGACACACTAACCGCAATTATGACAGAACTCAAACTTACTACACTTTTAATATAATCTGGTGTTAATACATCAATTATTGTTGCAAACACAACACCTAAAATAAGTCCAATAAAACCACTTGTCACACATATTAAAATGCTCTCTATTAAAAATTGTAGTTCAATATCTCGACTTTTTGCACCAAATGCACGTCGTATCGCAATTTCTTCTGTTCTTTCAGCTACAGATATATACATGACATTCATAACTCCAATACCAGCAATAAAAAGTGAAATACCGGCAACAGCTGCTACAAAATAAGTAATACTATCAAAAATTTTATCAATACTTTTGATAATTTCTTCAGTGTCTGTATATGTATACTCACCTAAAACAGAGCCCGATCCTTTTTTATTTAATAGTGATTCTACTTTTTTAACTACAGTTTTTTTATTGTAACCATCTTCAATAATTATCTGTAAGGTAGGCAGACCTTGATGTAAGTGTCCCATATAGTAGTTGAATGTATTTTCAGGCATTATAACGGTAGATGAGTCAGAATATAGTTTATCCGTAATTCCTATGACTTCAAATCCCTGTCCCTCAATATATAGCGATTTACCAATAGCATTATTATTGAATACAGTTTTTGCTACTTGATCATTTATAACCACTATTTTCTTACGTAATTCATTATCCTCTTTATCAAACCCTCTACCTACTTTAAAAGAGTGTAAATTTTGTTTTTTTATAATGAAGATGTCACTTTTTTTCTGGACATTAGTTATTGTGGCTTCAATTCCTTCTTCTTTATTTTCCTTTAGCTTCGCATCTAGTACGCCATCAACTTGATTTACCAACTCTATATCTCTTTGATTAAAAGGATACTTTTTGATTTTCTCATCAACTTTAAAAGTAAAGCTAATCAACGCTTCTTGTTTTCCGGCGCCAGCATCTGAAAATTGATCAGCAGCAGTTTTTTTAAAGCCATTTCCCAAAGACATTATCGTAATAACAGAAGAAATACCGATGATTATACCTATCATTGTAAATATATTTCTACCTTTATTTTTCAATATTGATTTAAAAGCTATTGTAAAAATATTTAAAACTTTCCTCATTTAATCACCTCTTCATGTTGTATACGACCACCCAAAATATGAATTATTCGATCAGCTTTTTCTGCTACTTTACGATCATGTGTGACTAAAATAATTGTAGTATGATTATCTCGGTTTAATGATGTAAATATGTCCATAATAATTTTAGATGTATCTGAATCCAAAGCACCCGTTGGCTCATCTGCAATAATAAACTTTGGATTATTTATAATGGCTCGCGCAATTGCAACACGTTGTTGTTGACCGCCTGATAGTTTACTAGGAGTAAAATCACCTTTGCCATCTAGGCCTACAGCACTGAGCACAGTCATAACTTTATTCTTTCGTTCTATCGTATTCATATTTGTATATACCAGTGGCATACTTATATTTTCTAAAATAGTATTATTATGAATTAGTTTAAAATTTTGAAAAACAAATCCAACTGTTTTATTTCTTATGTTTGCCAATTGATTATCAGATTGTGTCTGATAATTACTTCCTTCAAACAAATATTCACCATGATACTCTCGATCTATAAATCCTAAGATATTAATCAGTGTGCTCTTCCCTGAGCCTGATGGTCCCATAATCGCTATGAATTCACCTGCATTGATATGTATATTAATGTCTTTTAAAACTCGAATATTTTTATCACCGTTTTTAAAAGTCCTATAAACATTCTTTAATTCTATCATGACGAAATCTCAACCTTATCACCATCATTCATTGTACTTTTAGGTTGTTTAATTAACTTGTCTCCAGGTTTTAACCCCTTTTCTACAATAATGTCACCATTGATTCTTTTTATACGAATATTCCGTTTTTCCACAATACTATTTTTATTAACAATAAAAACATTATTGCCTTTTGTTAATACTGATTTAGGTATTTTAATCGCATTTAATGGGACTTTAATTTCCAACGAATAACCTGCACGTATTGGTAGACTAAGATCATCAATTATAACTCCATACTTTGATAATTCAGAGTTGTTATTACTCTTAAATATTGGAGATGCCGAAATCGATTTTGAATTTGCTAATTCCCCATCGTTGTTACTTTCTGGTAAATGCAGGGCATCATTTTCGTGAAGACTTAAATTCTCTTCATAACTAATAGGCAACTCAGAGATTTGTTTTATAATCCCCGCTCCTGTTTTACCCGTACTCGTAATACTTAAGTTAACTTTGTCTCCTTTTTTGACTGTTTGCCCGTCCGCTACTTGCACACCCAAATATGTTCCAACCTGATTATTTTTATAATATGTTTTAACTTCACGTGGATATGCCTTACCTTGTAAATCTAATTGTCTTTCTTTTTCAACCGTATATGTATTGTATGCTTCTTTACTCTCAGTTCCATAGTTAAAATGTTTCAAAATTTGTGATATCGTAATCAATACTAATAATACACAAATAACAATTAGCCATTTCCTTTTACGCCTCAATTTATGTCCTCCTATAAATGTTAAATACTCTTCAAACCATTTTTTATACTTATTTTTAATAAAATATATTTTTTATATTATTTTTATGATAAAATATAGGAGAATTATATCATTAGGAGGTCTATATGTCATTATCAAAACTACCTTTGCTTAATCACTTTGCAAATATCCGCATTCAACCAAAGTTAATCATTAAGCTGTTTCTGACTTTGATAATAATTGTTACATATACATTTGTTAGTGGACTATCTGTGGACTATAAAAAGTTATTGAGTGAAGCAGGACTCTCAGAGACATCATTAGCACAAATAAAAATTTTTAGTCAAATTAGTATTTTTTTCTCAAGAGTTTTCAGCGTATTATTTACATTTTTAATCATTCTAGTTATCTCTAGAATTATGCGCTCAGATGCTAATACAAAATCTATATTCTCTGCAACGTTAAGCTACATACTGTTTACAAATGCTATTAGTTTAATTATACTTACCATCCAAATAAGTGCCGGTTTATCATTAATTGACTATTCTATTACTAGTTTAAATATTTTTGCTAAAGGAAATCGCATTCTGGGTACTTTCGACTTACAATTTTTTGTACAAGCATACATACTTACAGTCATGCTAATTGGTACGTCGAAACTTTCTATACGAGCATCCACTATTTGGGGTATTATATATCTTATTTTAATTATCACTTTTTCTTTGATTAGTATTAGCATTCAGTGATATTTTCAGATAAAATGTCTCTATTAATTAATAAGTTTAAAACAAGGAACATTCGTTATATTCTTGATAAGATGAATTTAACAAATGAGCCTTTTCTAATGAAATAATAATGCCCCCTACACTAATCTAGCGAGGGGGCTGAATCATTACACACCGTATTTTTCAGTTGTTTCTGCCACGAAAGATTCAATGGCTTTTCTTGCTTTACGCTTTTCTTTCAATGGCAAATCACCAATCATTTTTTTAAGGTGATGTGGGTTTACAACACCACTATACTGGTAGTCATTTGAAATTGTTTTTAGGGCTTGTTCATCGATAGATCTCTCTCCAGCAAATCCTTTGAACTCCGCTTCTTTTTTAATACTTTCGAAATTAACATATTCTTGATCGATATCATCATCCTTATTTAAAGAAGGTACAACATTGTCGATGAATTCTCTAATTAGATCTCGTTTTAACCTCAATGTCGGATCATCTGCATGATCTAAAATGCGTCTAATTTGTTCTTGGTTACGACGTTGTTCCGCTTTGTCTTCAAGATCAATTTGTCTCAATATATTCATAATATAATTCACATTAATCGTATCATTACGCATCATTTCTATTTCGAAATCAATATCATTTAAAATGGATACTTTATTTTTCTCAGCCGTCGCTCTTTTTACTTGATCGTACACAGCTAAATATTTACTTTTATAGTCTTCATTCTCTTGTTCATCCATTCCAATTTCATCAATTGTAAACTCAAACTCGTCAAATGCTTTTAAACGTAATATTATTTTAGCTAATAAACGATAAGCTTCAACAAAGCGCTTTAGCTCTTCTTCATCTTGAATGTCATCAACCATGTGTGGTGTCGGCACAATCATTTTAAGCTCACGATAAGCGTCCATAAATTCTTTTTTATACTCTTCATAACTGCGCATTAAAATTGTATCCGTATCATTTGTTTGTGAGAATACTCTCAGTGCATCGTCTGTCTCTTTTTTCAAGTCACGATAGTTTACAATTTTACCAAATGGCTTTGATTCTTTTTCAACCCTATTTGTACGTGAATACGCTTGAATTAAATCATGATACATTAAATTCTTATCAACATATAAAGTGTTCAGTACTTTACTATCAAAACCAGTTAAGAACATATTAACAACGATTAAGATATCAATTTTACTATCTTTAACGCCCTTTTTAACGTTTTTTGAAATATGATTAAAATACTCATTAGTTGTGTCTGTTGAAAAATTCGTCTCGAACTTTTTATTATAATCACTAATCATTATCTCTAATTTTTCACGTGAATGATATGGCACTTCACCATCACGATCATCTTCATTAGGTTTAAACGTAAATATACCAGCTATCGTTAACGGTTGTTCCAACTTTTTGTTAAGTCGCTTAAATGTCTCATAATATTTAATAAGCGCGTGAATACTTTGGACTGTAAATATACTTGAATATTGACGATTACGTGTATATTTATCATGATTATTGATGATATGTCGTGTTACTAATTCCACACGTTTATCCGCTAACCATACTTCTTCCGTATCAATTGCTTCAACCATGCTGTTATCTTCTGCTTTTAAAGCTTTATTTTTAAAAGTATTAATATAGTCAACTGAGAAACCAAGTACATTACCATCATGAATGGCATCTCTAATTAAATACGTATGTAAGCATCTACCGAAAATATCTGCAGTTGTTCTACCATCTTGACTACTATTTTCTGGAAAACGTGGCGTACCAGTGAATCCAAAGTATTGGGCATTTTTGAAATGTTGTTTAACTAGACGATGCATGTCACCAAATTGACTGCGATGACACTCATCAATAATAAATACAACTTTATTCGTTTTATACTGTTCTAATAAATGGGCATTCCCTTGAATCGCTTTAGCCATTTTTTGAATCGTCGTTACAATAAGTGGCAAACTTTTATCATTTAGTTGGCGTACCAGTTGCGAGGTATTAAAAGTTTTGTCTACAGCACCCTTAGCAAATTTATTAAATTCCTCTTCTGTTTGACTATCCAAGTCTTTACGGTCAACCAAAAAGATAACTTTCTTAATGTCATCTTGCTGTGATAAAATCTGACTCGCTTTAAAAGAAGTCAACGTCTTACCACTTCCAGTTGTATGCCATACATATCCATTATTCCCTGTCTCAGTCGCTTGTTGAATAAGTGCTTCTACCGCATACACTTGATACGGACGCATTGCCATCAGTATTCTATCTGTTTCATTAATAATCATATAGCGCGATATCATCTTAGCTAATTGACAAGGTCTCATAAATGACTCAGCAAACGATTGCAATGTATTGATACGGTTATTCTGTTTATCACTCCAATAAAACATGTGACTCTTCAATAGTTCGCTATCATTATTAGAAAAGTATCGCGTTTCAACACCATTACTAATGATAAACATTTGTATGTAGCGGAATAAGCCTGTGTAATTTTGTTTGCGGTAACGTTTTACTTGGTTAAACGCCTCATTAATATCAATACCTCGACGTTTCAATTCAACTTGGACAAGGGGTAGTCCGTTGATTAATATCGTTACATCATAACGTGCTTTATATGTATCCTCGACAGATACTTGATTCGTCACTTGAAACTTATTTTTACACCAACTTTTCGTATCTAAAAACGACAAATAAACCTCAGACTCATCATCACGTCTAAGTGGTAATTTATCACGTAAAATACGGGCACTCTCGAAAATACTTTTTCCATCAATCATCGTTAACAGACGTTGAAATTCTTTATCTGTTAAGGGATTGCCTTCTAATTTGTCCGCATGACGCTCATTTAAAATCGTTCTAAAATTATCAAGCAATTGCTTATTATCACGTATCGTTACTCTTTCGTAACCCAATTGTTCAAGTTGATTCATCATTTCATTTTCTAATGCGTATTCACTTTGGTATGCCATTCATATCCCCTTCCATACACTTTCTATTGCTCTAAATATATCATAAACTTTAATGAAAAATGTTTGTTTTTTATCTTCAAACGTAAATTTATTCTAATTTTATTGTCTTATCTTTTAATATTTGTCTTTGAGGTAAGTCGTATACTAAAATTTGAATACAAATAATCAAATCATTGATAAATTTTTTGTCTACGATTAATGGAGGGACTTGAATGGTGTTAATTACCTATCAAATCATTTTATTTTTTATTATTAGTCTAAGTTACTATTTAACTTTAAATCATTACATGGCAGTCACTGTAGGTAACTTCACTTCAATATTCGGCATGTTCGCAGCCATACTCTTTATGTACTACTACCTACTCTATAAAAGTCCCGAATACAATCAACGCAAACGATTTAAACATTTCATTCATATCACTAATTTGATAATAATTGCTTTTAGCACCTTCGTATTAGTTCATTTAGCATTAAAATTATTCTTCAGCATTTAATTTCCATCTATGAAAAAAGCAAAGCTCAAATCTGAACTTTGCTTTAATTTGTCACGCCTTTATCATTTTCAAAATAGCCTCTATGCCAGTTTTACAAACTTGTAGCAACAATTTTTCATCAAGCAACTGAATCACATCAAAAACTTCAATTGTTTACGTTGCAACTAACTTTATGTTAGAACGCACACAATATCTAATGTTTAAAATCTATCGTCGCAAGATGCTTCCTGTAATTATCAAGTGCCATTTTCGATTGGGTTATACAATCTAGAATCGCATGATAATTTAATGCTACAAATCGATAGTACAATATATCTACCGTGAATAACTGTGCAAATAGTGACGTTGTAGCCGCCATACGCATTTCATTTTCATCAGTTCTGCCATAAATCAATGCATAGTCTGCAATTTGAGCCACTGGATTATTAGCTGTACTAGATATAGTTATGATGGGAATACTGTAATGTGTGGCCACCTGTGCAATTGACTGCAATTCACTATGACTACCTTGATTCGTCACAAAAATCATGCAATCTCTATCATCATGCGTCGCAAATGTTGACACAAGTAAATGCGTTTCATGTAATAACCTGACATTTAAGCCAATACGAGATAACTTTTGAAAAAGATCACCAATAGTCAAACTCGATGCGCCAAATCCAAATAAAAATATTGTCCTGGCATTTTTCAACACATCACAAATTGCATCAATTTGCGCATCCATAATATTAGTAGCTACAAATCGCATCGTATTCGTTGCTCTAGCAATCATTTTATTTTTCAAAGTTTCTACAGATTCATTTTCAATCAATTCTAAATGTGGATTGGTTGCAATATCTTCGGGTAAGTATCGAGATATCGCAATCTTTAGCTCTTGAAAACCTTGATGTGTCATTTTCCGACTAAATCTAACAATTGATGCTGTACTAACATTCGTAACATCTGCCAAATCATTCACAGTCATATCAATGATTTTATGTGGATTCTTTAAAATGTAATCAGCGATTATCTTTTCTGTCTTCGTAAAATCACTCAACTGCTTATCAATGCGATATAAAATATTTGTCATCATTAATCACCCAACAAATCTGTCTGTCGCATCGCCTTTGTCGTTCCAAATAAATATGTACAAACGAATCCACCAGCATACGCAGCAAGTAATCCTACAATATAACCTAAATACATATTATCTGAGATTAATGGTAATAGTGACACACCACTTGGGCCTATTGCTTTGGCACCAATATGTCCAATTCCACCTATTACAGCGCCACCAATACCACCACCAATACAAGCAGTTAAGAAAGGTCGACCTAATGGCAAAGTCACACCATAGATTAATGGTTCTCCGATACCTAGGAAACCAACTGGCAATGCACCTTTTAAAGTATTACGTAATGTTGTGTTGCGTTTACATCTTACCCAAAGTGCTAATGCGGCACCTACTTGTCCAGCACCAGCCATCGCTGCAATTGGCAATAAGTAAGTAGCACCTGATTGGTTAATCATTTCTATATGAATTGGCGTAAAAATATGATGAAGCCCTAACATAACTAACGGTAGGAAGCTTGCACCAATGATAAATCCACTAAATACGCCACCAATACTAATAATTCCGTTAACTACTGAAACTAAACTGTCTGAAACAAAACCTGCTAATGGCATAAAGATAAAGATAGTTAATAGTCCTACAATCAACAATGCAATAGTCGGCGTTACAATAATATCAATCGCATTTGGCACAATTTTATGTAATCTCTTTTCGACAATACTTAAAATCCAAACGGCAAAAATAACGCCAATAATCCCACCTTGTCCAGGTTGCAATGGTTCTCCAGTGAAGACATTCATTAAAATATTTTTACCAGCAATACCCGTTAATAACGTTGTACCACCAATCACGCCACCAAGTCCTGGTGTCGCACCAAATTCTTTAGCCGCATTAATACCAGTGAAAATAGCTAAGTATGCTAACATACCGTCTTTAATGACATTAAATACTGTTATAAGTTGCGTAATCCAAGCACCTGAAATATAGCCTGCCACCATTAAGTTACTCAGTACTGCTGCAATACCACCAATTAATCCAGCTCCAATAAATGCAGGAATCAACGGTATAAAGATATTGGCAATTGATTTCAATACTTTATTCAACTTACCATTCTTTTGTTTTGCTTTATGCGCTTCCTTATTCGCCTTTGCTTTATCAGCTGCATATGATTTATAGTCCATTTTTTCACTATCATTGTGATGGTGTGGTATTGGGTCACCTAGTTTAACACCACTTAATTCCGCCATATGATTAGCCACTTTATTGACTGTACCAGGTCCAACCACAACTTGAATACGTTCATCGTGTATAACACCCATGACACCATCAATATGCCTTAGTTCTTGGTCATCTACTTTATTCTCATCTAATACTTTAATACGCACACGTGTCATACAGTTCATGACACTATCTATATTATCCATACCACCTACTGCAGCAATAATTCGTTCTGCAAGTTGTTGTTCTTTGGTCATTTAAATCCCTCCTAAGGTTGTCTATCTCTGATTGCTCGTTTAACAATGTCACCATTGTTTAATAACCGTCTTGTTGCTTCTTCCTTAGAAATGCCACACATACCCATAACTGTCGCAACTTTCACATCATGCTCAGATACCTGATATAACGCCATTGCTTCATCATATGTGATAGCACATATTTCTTGAATAATACGCACTGAACGGTCGATCAGTTTTTGATTGGTTGCTTTAACATCAATCATGAGGTTATCGTAAACTTTTCCGACACCAACCATTGTGATGGTTGAAATCATATTTAAAATTAACTTTTGTGCTGTACCAGACTTTAAACGTGTTGAACCAGTTAATACTTCTGGACCAACTTTAACTTCTACTGGATACTGCGCAATTTCACTTATAACTGCATGTTCATTGCATGAAATAGATACTGTTGTAGCACCGATTGTGTTAGCAAATGTTAAACCGCCTATAACATATGGCGTTTTGCCACTCGCGGCAATTCCTATAACGACATCTTTTGATGTTAAATCTATATTTTTCAAATCTTCTTCCGCTAATTTTTTGTGATCTTCCGCACCTTCTACAGCCATCGTCATAGCATGTTGTCCACCAGCAATAATACCTATAATTTCATGAGGGTCAGTATTGAATGTAGGTACACACTCCGCTGCATCTAAGACACCCAACCTTCCACTTGTACCTGCACCGATATAAATCAATCGTCCACCCTTTTTATACTGTGCAATTGTTTTTTTAATTACTTTTGTCAATTGTGGTATTGCCTTTCGAACTGCTAACGGGACTTGCTGATCTTCTTTATTCATCGTAATTAAAGCCTCTTCCACAGTCATTTCATCAAGATGCATCGTCGCTTCATTACGCGCTTCGGTCGTACTATTTTCCATCACTTCTTACACTCCCTAGTTTTTTGAAAATCAAATGTATCATTCGGCTCGATACAACTTAACAGTGGTAAGTCTTCTTTAATAATTTGTGCAACAACATTCACATTGTCATGTGCACTAAGCGTTTGTCTCACAATTTGCATTTCGCCTTGATAACGTCCGTTATTCAAATTATCAACGGTTACTGAACCAATGCGTCGTTGCGTCGTAAACTGTGGTTGAATCGAATGTGGACATATTTGTCTTGACGTTTCCGAACGAATGACATTTTCCGGATTATCCGGGCGTACTTTATGACACATATCGAAAAGGTAAGTCACTGTCGTATCAAACACTTCTTCAATACATAACGTGAAATGCCTATGCTTGCAAAAATCTATAAGTTGTTTTGCCTGCCTCATTTCAATCAATGAGTCTCCAACTAACACTTCAGATACACCAGTTTCTTGTAATAATTTAGCTGCAACGACAGGATGACTATGTCTCGTTGCTTCAATTGTTGGCAAGCCTTTATGCAAAGGACCTCGCAAATCACTCCCTACAATAAAACCATATATTTGTGCCTTTGGATTAAATTGATAAATGAGTTCATTTTTCTTATTGACCAAGTCAACAGATAATCCCGTATCTGGTCTTGGATAATAGTTATGACAAAATGAAAGTAATGTAAAATCATTCAATTGTTGATGTAAGCTTGTTAACAATTCCCGGGAAATAATACTTGCATTCAAACAGCACTTTAAACCCTGTGCCATTATCGCTTCGATTGCCTCAATTGATGTACTATGATCGATACGAATCATAAATTGCGCATCATATTGTCGAAGATGCTCATAAAAAGATGGTGTTAATATAGATGGATTAGCATCTATGAGGTAAGTCACTTGTTCATGTTTTAATAAATTGAGTAGTTTTGTGAAATAATGATATTTTGTCTCGTCATCTTCTTCTGGTATTTGTACAGATGTAAAAATCATTTGGTAACCTTGTTTAATCATTCGCTTAATATACGCTTCATCTAAAGGTTGTCCTAAATACACTGAAAAGCCTGTCAAAGTAGCCCTCCTTAACAATATAATTATTAGGAAAATATAGTTGAGTTGTGTAATCGCTTACATTTTACTATAAGAGAAAACACATTACAATATTAATCAGTTAAAGCCTGTTCATTGTAATAATCTTACATATTTCTGTCACAAGTTAATTATTACACCATCAAAGATTATCCTTTCTTTTAAGTGCTGATAATAGCTGCTACTGCTGGATTATTACAATAACTTTTATACATTTTATTCAGGATTATCTTATATTATGTTTTAATAATAATCTGTGAATAATTAAGAGATTTGAAATTGAATTTAATAATTGTATTGAAAACGCATACTTCACCATGCTAAAATAGGAGTCGCAAACAAATAAGATTCAATAAGATGTGATGGTAAGCTAGATAAACTAACGTATCAGTTTTATATACTACTTAGTCAATTGCTTCTTTTACATTAATTACATACACCAACGTGTTACTAAGTAAGATTAGGCATGAGTTAAATTAAGCTGTGATGGTTACCAACACAGTCTATTTGCTCGTGTCTTTTTTATTGAATCTTAAATATTACATACAACTTTGGAGGTTGGACAAGTGAGGAAGAAACTTTTCGGTCAATTGCAACGTATTGGTAAAGCGCTAATGTTACCTGTTGCAATTTTACCAGCAGCGGGTCTGTTATTAGCTATCGGTACAGCTATGCAAGGTGAATCATTACAACACTACTTGCCGTTTATACAAAATGGTGGCGTACAAACTGTCGCTAAATTAATGACAGGTGCTGGTGGTATCATTTTTGATAACTTGCCTATGATTTTCGCATTAGGTGTCGCAATCGGATTAGCTGGCGGTGATGGCGTAGCAGCTATCGCAGCATTCGTCGGTTACATAATCATGAACAAAACAATGGGCGACTTTTTACAAGTTACACCTAAGAATATTGGTGATCCAGCGAGTGGTTACGCTAGCATTTTAGGTATCCCAACATTACAAACAGGTGTGTTCGGCGGTATTATAATCGGGGCCCTGGCAGCTTGGTGTTATAACAAGTTCTATAACATTAACTTACCATCTTATTTAGGTTTCTTCGCTGGTAAGCGTTTCGTACCTATTATGATGGCTACAACATCATTTATTTTAGCATTCCCAATGGCATTAATTTGGCCAACGATTCAATCAGGATTAAATGCATTCAGTACAGGATTATTAGATTCAAATACTGGTGTTGCCGTATTCTTATTTGGTTTCATCAAGCGTTTATTAATTCCATTCGGTCTACATCACATTTTCCACGCACCGTTCTGGTTCGAGTTTGGTTCATGGAAAAATGCAGCTGGTGAAATTATTCACGGTGACCAACGTATCTTTATCGAACAAATTCGTGAAGGCGCACATTTGACAGCTGGTAAATTCATGCAAGGTGAATTCCCTGTTATGATGTTCGGTTTACCTGCAGCAGCTTTAGCAATTTATCACACAGCTAAACCTGAAAATAAGAAAGTAGTAGCAGGTTTAATGGGTTCTGCTGCTTTAACATCATTCTTAACTGGTATTACAGAACCATTAGAATTCTCATTCTTATTTGTAGCACCATTATTATTCTTTATTCACGCAGTACTTGATGGTTTATCATTCTTAACATTGTACTTATTAGATCTTCATCTAGGTTATACATTCTCAGGTGGTTTCATCGACTACTTCTTACTCGGTATACTACCTAATAAGACACAATGGTGGTTAGTTATTCCTGTAGGTCTTGTATACGCAGTTATTTACTACTTCGTATTCCGATTCTTAATTGTAAAATTAAAATACAAAACACCAGGTCGTGAAGATAAACAATCACAAGCGGCTACTGCTTCAGCAACTGAATTACCATATGCAGTATTAGAAGCTATGGGTGGCAAAGCAAACATTAAACATTTAGACGCTTGTATCACACGTCTACGTGTTGAAGTTAACGACAAATCTAAAGTTGATGTTCCTGGTTTGAAAGATTTAGGCGCATCTGGTGTATTAGAAGTCGGCAATAATATGCAAGCAATTTTTGGTCCTAAATCTGACCAAATCAAACATGAAATGCAACAGATTATGAATGGTCAAGTAGTAGAAAATCCTACTACTATGGAAGACGATAAAGACGAAACTGTTGTTGTTGCAGAAGATAAATCTGCAACAAGCGAATTGAGCCATATCGTGCATGCACCATTAACTGGTGAAGTAACACCATTATCAGAAGTGCCTGATCAAGTGTTCAGCGAAAAAATGATGGGTGACGGTATCGCTATCAAACCTTCACAAGGTGAAGTTCGTGCACCATTCAACGGTAAAGTACAAATGATTTTCCCAACAAAACATGCAATTGGTCTTGTATCAGATAGTGGTTTAGAATTATTAATCCACATCGGTTTAGACACTGTTAAATTAAACGGAGAAGGCTTTACTTTACATGTTGAGGAAGGTCAAGAAGTTAAACAAGGTGATTTATTAATCAACTTTGATTTAGACTACATCCGCAATCATGCAAAGAGTGATATTACGCCTATTATCGTGACACAAGGAAACATTACAAACCTTGATTTTAAACAAGGTGAACATGGCAACATTTCATTTGGCGATCAATTATTTGAAGCTAAATAATGCTTACTATAAACAGGTGCGTATACCTTCATAAGGTGACGCGCCTGTTTTTTCTTTGCTATTGTATTTTGCAGCATCATTGATAGTTCGCTCTCCCCTTAAATTTTGAATTTTAAGATCATCAATTAAAGCCCCCCTTCATACTCATTTCCTAAAAAATATTAATTGTTCACTATTGTTAGCGTTTTCACAACAAAGTCAACTTCCTTGACCTTACACTATATTCGAGGCTATCATTTTAAGTGTAAATATAGAGAAAAGGTGGTTTTTTTATGAAACAACGCATTGGAGCTTACTTAATTGACGCTATTCATCGAGCAGGCGTCGATAAAATTTTTGGTGTTCCTGGTGATTTTAATCTCGCTTTTCTAGACGATATTATCAGCAATCCCAATGTAGATTGGGTAGGAAATACAAATGAATTAAACGCAAGTTACGCAGCGGACGGTTATGCCCGTCTTAATGGACTCGCTGCATTAGTTACTACATTTGGTGTTGGCGAATTAAGTGCCGTCAACGGTATCGCAGGTTCATATGCTGAACGCATACCTGTCATTGCGATTACAGGTGCGCCGACACGTGCTGTTGAACATGCCGGTAAATATGTACATCACTCACTTGGTGAAGGTACATTTGACGACTACCGAAAAATGTTTGCACATATAACCGTTGCACAAGGTTATATCACACCTGAAAATGCAACAACCGAAATACCACGTTTAATTAATACAGCAATCGCCGAAAGACGCCCAGTTCATTTACATTTACCAATCGATGTCGCAATCTCTGAAATTGAGATACCGACACCATTTGAAGTAACGGCAGCCAAAGATACGGATGCATCAACATATATAGAGTTATTAACATCTAAATTGCATCAATCGAAGCAGCCTATCATCATTACTGGACATGAAATCAACAGTTTTCACCTTCATCAAGAATTAGAAGATTTTGTAAATCAAACACAGATACCAGTAGCACAACTTTCATTAGGAAAAGGTGCTTTTAATGAGGAAAATCCATATTATATGGGTATTTACGATGGGAAAATTGCCGAAGATAAAATACGAGATTATGTGGACAACAGCGATTTAATTTTAAATATTGGAGCCAAATTAACAGATTCAGCAACAGCAGGTTTTTCATACCAATTCAATATCGATGATGTCGTTATGTTAAATCATCACAATATCAAAATTGACGATGTTACAAATGATGAAATATCTCTACCATCATTGTTAAAACAGTTATCCAATATTTCATATACGAATAACGCAACGTTCCCTGCGTATCATCGTCCAACATCACCCGATTATACTGTTGGCACAGAACCATTAACACAACAAACTTATTTTAAAATGATGCAAAATTTCTTAAAACCAAATGATGTCATCATTGCTGATCAAGGTACATCATTCTTTGGTGCTTATGATTTAGCATTATACAAAAACAATACTTTTATAGGGCAACCGTTATGGGGTTCTATCGGCTATACATTACCTGCAACATTAGGTTCACAATTAGCAGACAAAGATCGTCGTAACTTATTATTAATTGGTGATGGCTCATTGCAACTAACTGTTCAAGCTATTTCAACTATGATTAGACAGCATATTAAACCGGTATTATTTGTGATTAATAATGACGGCTATACGGTAGAACGACTTATTCACGGCATGTATGAACCTTATAATGAAATTCACATGTGGGATTATAAAGCTTTACCAGCTGTATTTGGTGGTAAAAATGTTGAAATTCATGACGTTGAATCATCAAAAGATTTACAAGACACGTTTAATGCAATTAATGGTCATCCCGATGTGATGCATTTTGTCGAAGTCAAAATGTCTGTCGAAGACGCACCGAAGAAACTCATCGATATCGCTAAAGCTTTTTCACAACAAAATAAATAATTTCATCGTATACAGGGTATAAGTTTAAGCGAATACTTTATTAAACGAATAGGACTCTGATATAAGATGATTAATTTTAATAAAACCGCTTTAGTGTTAATCGACCTGCAAGAAGGTATTCTTAAAATGGATTATGCCCCATATACAGCTGAAAATGTCGTTCAAAACGCTAATAAATTAATAGATGTTTTTAGAAAAAACAATGGCTTTATCGCTTTTGTTCGCGTGAATTTCTATGATGGTAAAGATGTATTGCAACCAAATGCAATGATCTCATTACCACCAAAAGAAGGCGACGACTACAGTCGTTTCCATCATTTATTAGACAAGAGAGATGACGATTTTGTCATAGACAAACGACATTTTAGTGCATTTGTAGGAACAGATTTGGACTTACAATTGCGACGTCGAGGAATTGATACGATTGTTCTTGGTGGTGTCGCAACGCATATTGGCGTAGATACGACAGCGCGAGATGCCTATCAATTAAACTACAATCAGTTTTTTGTTACAGATATGATGAGTGCACAAAACGAAACGCTACATCAATTTCCAATAGATAATGTATTCCCATTGATGGGACAAACAATAACTACAAACGACTTTCTAAATATATTGAACTAAACATATACTTCCCCCCTTCGATCATGTTGAGGGGGATCTTTATTTCACAAAGTATTAATACGTCGGGTTGTCTAACCTTCTATATTTAACATATTCTATATCTGTTAAATCGTTCTTAACTTACGCCCCTACTACATAAAAAACAGTATTTATTCCGGAATTTTCAAAAAATTTAGTATTTATTGCAAAATTATGTATCACTTTATGTTTAATTTTTGATATTATCTTAATTAAGTAGATTTTTATAAGTTCTAAAAAGGAGAACAAATACATATATGAAGAAGAAACTAACATTTAAAGAAAACATGTTTATAGGTTCTATGTTATTTGGTTTATTCTTTGGTGCCGGCAATCTTATCTTCCCAATACACTTGGGTCAAGCTGCTGGTTCTAACGTTTTTATCGCTAACTTAGGATTTTTAATTACAGCAATTGGCTTACCATTTCTAGGTATCATTGCTATTGGCATTTCAAAGACATCTGGTTTATTTGAAATTGCATCGCGTGTTAATAAAACATATGCTTACATTTTCACGATTGCCTTATATCTAGTTATCGGACCATTTTTCGCCTTACCTAGACTGGCAACGACATCATTTGAAATTGCATTTTCGCCATTTTTATCACCAAAGCAAATCACTTTATATTTATTTATTTTTAGCTTCGTCTTCTTTGTGATTGCATGGTTTTTTGCGAGAAAGCCATCAAGAATTTTAGAATATATCGGTAAATTTTTAAATCCGGTATTCTTAGTATTATTAGCAATTATTTTATTATTTGCTTTTATCCATCCATTAGGTGGCATATCTGATGCACCTATTAGTAAACAATATCAATCAAATGCCTTATTTAACGGCTTTTTAGATGGATACAATACCTTAGATGCGCTAGCGTCATTGGCATTTGGTATTATCATTGTTGCAACGATTAAAAAGTTAGGTATCGAAAATCCAACTGATATCGCTAAAGAAACAATTAAGTCTGGTACTATCAGTATCATTATGATGGGGATCATTTATACCCTACTAGCAATCATGGGTACATTAAGTATTGGTCATTTCAAACTTAGTGAAAATGGTGGTATTGCCTTAGCGCAAATTACTCAATACTACTTAGGTAACTACGGTATCGTCCTGTTGTCACTTATCGTTATGGTTGCTTGTTTAAAAACAGCCATCGGTTTGATTACGGCATTTTCAGAAACATTCGAACACCTTTTCCCTAAAATGAATTACCTAGCGATTGCAACAGTTGTAAGCTTTATTTCGTTCTTATTCGCGAATGTTGGTTTAACTAAGATTATTATGTACTCAGTCCCAGTGTTAATGTTCTTATATCCATTAGCAATTGCCTTGATTGTACTAACATTATTTAGTAGCAAATTCCATCATTCAAAACTTATTTATCAATGTACCATTTTCTTTACAATGATTGCTGCATTAGTAGATGGATTAAAAGCTAGTCCAGAGTTCATTTCAAGCACATCATTCTCACAAACTTTGATTAATTTCAGCCAAAAATATTTACCATTATCAGACATTGGTATGGGCTGGGTTGTTCTCAGTTTGATTGGTTTCATTATCGGCTTCATTATTTATAAAATTAAGCATCGTAAAATTCCACAAGCATAATACTATGCCACAGTCATATGTTAAACATATGCTTGTGGCATTTTTTATTCATACTACATTAAACTGCAATCGTATACATACATATCAATGATTATCCACAAAAAATATTAGTACTTTCATTTTACAAATCACATTAATACAAACACAACCTTATCTTTATATTATTAAATTTACATTTGACACTTATATTGAACAACTGTAATATATTAATATTAATTCTTTAAAATGTATAAATATAAAGGAGGGAGACCGATGAATTCAATCATTGAATTAACTGATTATTATAACTCTAATAATTATGCACCACTTAAGCTTGTCATTTCTAAAGGTAAAGGTGTCAAAGTTTGGGATACTGATGGCAAACAATATATAGATTGCATTTCGGGTTTTTCAGTTGCAAACCAAGGCCATTGTCATCCAACAATTGTTAAAGCGATGACAGAACAAGCTTCAAAGTTGTCTATCATTTCACGTGTCCTTTATAGTGACAATCTCGGGAAATGGGAAGAAAAAATTTGTCATCTTGCTAAGAAAGACAAAGTACTCCCCCTTAACTCTGGTACTGAAGCTGTTGAAGCAGCCATTAAAATTGCTAGAAAATGGGGCTCTGAAGTTAAAGGCATTACTGACGGACAAGTTGAAATCATCGCTATGAATAACAATTTTCACGGTCGTACACTTGGCTCATTATCACTATCTAACCACGACGCATATAAAGCAGGATTTCACCCCCTACTTCAAGGCACTACAACAGTAGATTTTGGAGACATTGAACAATTAACACAAGCTATTTCACCGAATACAGCAGCAATTATTTTGGAACCAATTCAAGGTGAAGGTGGCGTTAATATACCACCGAAAGGATATATTCAAGCTGTGCGTCAACTATGTGATAAACATCAAATATTATTGATTGCAGATGAAATTCAAGTTGGTCTTGGTAGAACTGGGAAATGGTTTGCTATGGAATGGGAGCAAGTCGTTCCAGACATTTATATTTTAGGTAAGGCATTGGGTGGCGGCTTATACCCTGTATCTGCTGTACTTGCAAATAATGATGTCATGCGTGTTCTAACACCAGGTACACATGGTTCAACATTTGGTGGTAACCCTTTAGCCATTGCAATATCGACGGCAGCGCTTGATGTACTTAAAGATGAACAACTGGTTGAACGATCAGAACGCTTAGGTTCATTTTTATTAAAAGCGTTGCTACAACTTAAACATCCTAGTATTAAAGAAATTAGAGGTCGTGGTTTATTTATAGGCATAGAGCTTAACACAGATGCTGCACCTTTTGTGGATCAACTGATTCAACGTGGAATCTTATGCAAAGACACGCATCGTACTATCATTCGATTGTCTCCACCTCTAGTCATTGATAAAGAGGAAATCCATCAAATTGTTGCAGCTTTTCAAGACGTTTTTAAAAATTAACAATTAATCATTTATATATGACATAGGAGGGATTCATGATGATTAAAGTAGGTATCGTTGGCGGTAGCGGTTATGGCGCAATTGAATTAATTCGATTGTTACAAACACATCCTCATGTAACGATTGCACACATCTACTCACATTCAAAAGTAGATGAACCGTTGAAATTAACATTTCCACATTTACAACATATTATGCAACATTTCGAAGCACTTACAGTGGACAATAATGACTGTGATGTAATTTTCTTTGCGACACCAGCACCCGTAAGTAAAACATGTATCCCTCCCTTAGTAGAAAAAGGTATTCATGTTATCGATTTATCTGGCGCATTTAGAATTAAGAATCGTGAAATATATGAAGCATATTACAAAGAAACTGCTGCAGCACAAGATGATTTGAATCATGCTATTTACAGCATTTCAGAATGGCAATCGTTTGATAACAATGGAACGAAGCTCATTTCTAATCCTGGCTGTTTCCCTACAGCAACATTATTAGCATTACATCCACTTATTAGCGAAAAAATAGTAGATTTGTCATCTATTATTATTGATGCTAAGACCGGCGTGTCAGGTGCTGGTCGTTCATTATCACAACGTGTTCATTTTTCAGAAATGAATGAAAATCTAAGCGCTTATGCAATCGGAAACCATAAACACAAACCGGAAATCGAGCAATATTTATCTATCATTGCGGGTCAAGATGTATCAGTCATATTTACACCACATCTCGTACCAATGACACGAGGTATTTTATCAACAATATATGTCAAATTATCATCTGAATATACGACTGAATCATTACATAAATTAATGACCTCTTATTATGCTAATCAGCCATTTGTCAGAATTAGAGATATTGGGACTTTTCCAACCACAAAAGAAGTACTCGGTAGTAACTACTGCGATATCGGCATCTATGTAGATGAAACAACGCAAACAGCAATTTTAGTATCAGTGATTGATAACCTTGTCAAAGGCGCAAGTGGGCAAGCCATTCAAAATTTAAATATATTATATGATTTTGAAGTGACGACTGGCCTAAATCAATCACCAGTTTATCCATAAGGGGTGTTAGAATGAAACATCAAGAAACGACATCACAACAATATAACTTTTCAATTATTAAACATGGCGATATCAGTACACCTCAAGGCTTCACGGCTGGTGGTATGCACATCGGTTTACGCGCTAACAAAAAAGACTTTGGGTGGATTTACTCATCGTCTTTGGCAAGTGCAGCTGCCGTATATACTTTAAATCAGTTTAAAGCTGCACCACTTATTGTCACTGAAGACACTTTACAAAAGTCTAAAGGAAAATTACAAGCACTTGTTGTTAATTCAGCTAATGCAAATTCTTGTACCGGTCAACAAGGCATAGATGATGCACGACAAACACAAACATGGGTTGCTCAACAACTTCAAATACCATCTGAGCATGTTGCTGTTGCTTCAACTGGGGTCATTGGTGAATATTTGCCTATGGATAAAATTAAGACTGGGACCGAACATATTAAGGATGCTAATTTTGCAACGCCAGGTGCGTTTAACGAGGCAATTTTAACAACTGATACCTGTACAAAACATATCGCTGTATCACTAAAAATCGATGGTAAAACCGTTACAATTGGTGGTAGCACCAAAGGTTCAGGTATGATTCACCCAAATATGGCTACCATGCTTGCTTTTATAACAACCGATGCATCGATTGAATCGAATACACTTCATCAATTATTAAAATCTTCGACTGACCATACATTTAATATGATTACTGTTGATGGCGATACAAGTACAAATGACATGGTATTAGTCATGGCAAATCACCAAGTTGAACACCAAATACTTAGTCAAGACCATCCACAATGGGAAACATTTGTTGATGCATTCAATTTTGTCTGTACATTTTTAGCTAAAGCTATAGCCAGAGATGGCGAAGGCGCAACAAAGTTAATCAGCGTCAATGTGTCAGGCGCTAAATCAATATCAGATGCAAGAAAAATCGGTAAAACTATCGTAAGTTCAAATCTAGTAAAATCAGCTATTTTTGGCGAAGATGCCAATTTTGGTCGAATCATTACAGCTATTGGCTACAGCGGATGTGAAATTGATCCTAACTGCACATATGTTCAACTGAACCAAATACCTGTCGTTGATAAAGGTATGGCTGTACTATTTGATGAGCAAGCTATGTCGAATACATTAACTCATGAAAATGTCACAATTGACGTTCAGCTTGGTTTAGGTAACGCTGCAGCGACTGCATACGGTTGTGATTTATCCTATGATTATGTGCGTATCAACGCATCATATCGAACATAAGGTGGTGTTGGTTAGATGAAATTTATTGTCATTAAAATTGGTGGCAGTACACTTAGTGACATGCATCCATCAATTATTAACAACATTAAGCATTTACGATCAAACAACATCTACCCCATTATCGTTCATGGCGGTGGCCCATTTATTAATGAAGCATTATCAAACCAGCAAATCGAGCCACACTTTGTTAATGGCCTAAGAGTGACTGATAAAGCAACCATGACCATTACTAAACACACGCTCATTGCAGACGTTAACACTGCATTAGTAGCTCAATTTAACCAGCACCAATGTTCTGCAATAGGCTTATGTGGTTTGGATGCACAGCTGTTTGAAATTACATCTTTTGATCAACAATATGGATATGTCGGTGTTCCGACCGCTTTAAATAAGGATGCTTTACAGTATTTATGTACTAAATTTGTACCTATCATCAATTCGATTGGTTTCAATAACCATGATGGAGAATTTTACAATATTAATGCTGACACGCTTGCCTATTTTATTGCATCATCATTAAAAGCGCCTATTTATGTATTAAGTAATATTGCAGGTGTACTCATCAATGATGTTGTTATACCTCAATTGCCATTAGTCGATATTCATCAATATATTGAACATGGTGATATTTATGGAGGTATGATTCCCAAAGTGCTAGATGCCAAAAATGCGATTGAAAATGGCTGTCCTAAAGTTATCATTGCATCAGGAAACAAGCCAAATATCATTGAATCTATTTACAATAATGATTTTGTTGGCACAACAATCCTTAATTCATAACTATGAAATTAAGGCCTAACAAGTTTTGACACGCGAGATGATTCCAGTTCGATTATCCATTGCGCTAAAACATTTATTTACCGTTCATCTCGTTAACAATTTTGAATACAGTACGATACAATATGAGATGTAAAAAACTAATAACCTTTTACAAATTTGTTTATCAAAATATTTTAAGTTTTGCAAAGCTTTTTATTGTGATTATTTTCACAAAATACTATAATGAGGATAGTAAATAGAGAGGAGTCCTTAAGTTGACGAAACGACAAATGGGTATATTCATTTATGCTGGAATTATCGGTGGCTTGTTATCTGGAATTGTAAAATTAGGTTGGGAGGTCATGTTTCCACCTCGCACACCAGAACGTAATGCAACGAACCCACCTCAAGAGTTATTGCAACAATTAGGATTTAGTAGTGAGTTTACGCATCAAACATATACATTTTCAAATATGGAATTGCCTTGGGTAAGCTTTATTGTCCACTTTAGTTTTTCTATCGTCATTGCAATTATTTACTGCATATTAGTTAAAAAATACGCTTACTTAGCAATGGGACAAGGTGCTGTTTTTGGTATTGCTATTTGGGTATTATTCCACCTTATCATTATGCCAATCATGCATACTGTACCTGCTGTGTGGGATCAACCATTCCAAGAGCATCTGTCAGAATTCTTTGGCCATATCGTCTGGATGATGACAATTGAATTAGTGCGACAACATTTTGTCTATCGCTATAAATTAAATTAATACACTGACTAACATTAACGTGAGTTTTAAATCATCGTTTGAGTATGATGATTGATGCTCACGTTATTTTATTAACTGACATGATATGATTCCAGCCAACTTACGTGAGCATTAAAGTCTCAAATGCGTCGTAACAAACTATTATTTTCGGTAATTTCAATATTGCTCAGTATATTTTTACCTTATCACTTACTTTAATCTCGTCATGATTTTGAATGATGCCATCGTGTATTCACCTTTCATTTTTCCAATAAAAAAACATCTAACAGTAAACATTTAGGCAGTATAGTTTAAAATCACTGCGCAATGATACTGTCAGACGTCATATTAACTACTCAATAACTGAAATACAGACACTTTTTTATACCCCCAGGGTGCCTGTCCTAAGAAACATACCTGTACCATAAACTGATCAAAAATAAATTGTTTGAACTTCACTTCACGTGATTGATAAAAGTGTGATTGTGTCATATCATAAATGTCCAATCCTTTGATTAAACCTTCACCAATCAATTTTGTAAAACTTTCTTTTTGTGTCCATATTTGATAAAAATCATTTAAACTACATATTTGATGTGCTTCGTTTGTAGAGAAACACGTCACTAACGTACGCCAGTCTAAACGTTGTGATATCTTTTCGATATCAATACCAACTGGTTCTTTATCGACAACACACACGATATAAGGATAACTATATGATAAGCTCACATAGATGGGCTGTCCATCACGATTGTGTTGAACAATATCTGCCTTACCTCGTGGCGAAATGTGATAATGCCATTCATGTGGTAATAAACCTGTGTCATGTTGAATTCCATATTGCACTAAAATATCTCCCAATCTGTGCATGAGTTTATCTTGATTGTATCTATAGTTGACTGTACGCGGTTTTTTATATGACCAACGACTTTGTGATATTAATTCTTCAATACTTTTCAAGTTACTCTGTAATTGCATTACAAATACTGTCATAACTTTCCCTACTTACTTATTGAATATTGTTTTGATATATTGTGCCCAATGATACAGCCAATTGTTAGTTATCGTTGGCCATTTTTCACTGATGTGATTCATTATTTTTAATGTTAATGTTGTATCTATCATTGCTAGTTGTTGTTCACGGTCAACACTAGTTAATCCAATCGTTTCGTACATGTCTTGTTTCTGTAAAATTTCATTAAATGATTCATCGCTGACGAGTTCAATTTCTTTGCGCTTAACGCATTCTAACAAAGATTTCACCGGCATTTTATTAGGTGATAGCACATGGTAAATGATTTGTGGTGTGTTGACCTGTGCTAATGCGACAATTTGTCTTGCAGTCGTATCCACAAAAGAAAAATCTACAGGCATTTCAGCCATGCTAACCCCGATACAATCCAGTTGTAACAAATCATTCATTACCATTGAAAAACGGTTAGTCTTTATATTTCTCATATGCCATCTTCCATTGTAAGGACTCGTCAAATTACCAACACGTACAATCCGACCATCTAAGCCATTATTTACAGCTTCTAATACTTTTAATTCACTATAAAATTTGCTCCGTGTATATGGTGATGTTAGTAGTTGCCCTTTATAGACATCCGCTTCTGAAAATGTCACATCTTCTGTGTCTATATCAAAATAAGTTCCCACACTTATCGTAGACACATATATTAACCTTGCATGATGTTGTTGTGCCAAACGTATGACATCAACAGTACCTTGAACATTTACTTTTTCAAATTCATCATCATCACCAAAGTGATCTGTACGAGCACCTGCATGAATAATCGTATCCATGTTTTCTGGTAAAACAACATCATCCATACACTCGAAATCACCAACAATGACTTCAATGTTTGATAACATCATTTCAACCGTCTCTTCTGAAAAATAATCATTTAAATTCGTCATCAACTTATACCTTGCTATTTCCTCATTATCAGCACGTATGAAACAATAAATGCGATGACTGTATCCTTGTAGTGCTTCAATCAGATAAGCACCTAAAAACCCTGTCGCGCCAGTCAATAGTGTATTTCCTATAGGTCGATGACTTAGACTATCCTCTAAAACACCCAAATTATAACGAGACATAACAATCTTTTGTAATTCCGAAAGATTATCCGGTAATGCAACTAATGATTGTTGATTTTGGTGTATATAATTAACAATCTGTCGCACGGTTTTATATTGGTATAATGTCTGCATTGAAATATGATGGCCAAATCGTTTTAAATGCGAGACAACTAACATCGCCTCTAATGAGTTACCACCAAGTTCAAAGAAATCATCGTCAACACCGACATCATTTTGTTTCAATACCTCTCCGAATACATCAACAAATGTCTGCTCAATTTCATTAGATGGTTCGCTATACACTTTATTAGACTGTTGTATAGTTGATGGATTTGGCAAACGCGTAGTATCCACCTTGTCATTCGTGGTTAATGGCATATAATCGATATGCGTTATAGTCTTAGGAATCATATACTTAGGCAGATGATCATTTAAATATTGCTTCAAATCCTGCTCCATTTGTTGCTCTCCGACATAATAAGCATTCAATATATCATGCGTATCAAAGTGACTTACTGTAACAACACAATCAGATATACCACGAATAGCTAATATTGCATTTTCAATTTCATCAAGTTCAATACGGTACCCGTTAACTTTCACTTGTTTATCTATTCTTCCTAAAAATTCAATTTGACCATCAGATGTATAACGTGCTAAATCACCACTATGATACAACTTTCCTTTACCAAATGGATTATTTTGCCATTTATCAGCCATTAATTCTGGACGGTTAATATATCCTATCGCTAAACTATCACCTGCAATACACAACTCGCCTGGCATACCAATACCGCATAACAAACCATCTGACATAATATACACTTGGATGTTAGATAAGGGTTTGCCAATTGGAATCGTCTCAGGTATCAAATCACCACATTGATGTGACCAATACGATGTGATGACTGTTGACTCAGATGGTCCATAGGCATTGAAATACGTGCCACAATGCTTCTCAATATATTTAACAAAGGATGCCGTACTAGTTGCCCCGCCTGTAATCAACTTTTCAATATAAAAGTCTTCCATAACACTACACATCTGTAACGGAATCGACGCAACCGTCACACGATGCTTATTAATGAGTTGTTGTAACTGTTCTGGATTAACACGTTCCTCTCTATCTGGAATCACAAGCGTATGACCATTTAACAAACAACAATAAATCTCCATAACTGATGCATCAAAAACAATATTTGCATGTTGCAAAAATACTTCATTGTCGCCTAATTGCAATTCAGTTGACCATGCATGCACTAAATTCAACAAATTTCGTTGTCGTATGGCAACCCCTTTAGGCATCCCGGTCGTACCAGATGTGTAAATAGCATACATCTCATTATCTAACATCGCTGTGTTTTCAAGTTGATTGCCATGTAAATCATCATATTGTTCATTTTCCTTTGATTCAACAAAGCCTTTAGCATTTTCCAATTGAATGACTGGTAATGTCGTTTCAATTTCAACGCCGTAAGACATGACTGCAGTTACTTTAGCATCCTCCAAAATTGCACCTTGTCGTTTATTCGGAAAATCAATATCGATAGGTATATAAGATGCACCTACTTTAACTGTCGCCAACATCGCCGCAATCATTTCAAAACTACGTTCTGTAAACAAGGCAACCCGTTGACCATTGCCCACACCATTTGATAGGAGCATGTGCGCAATGGCATCCACATAGTTGCGTAATGTTTCATACGTCATTGTCAAATCATTCATGACTAGCGCAACATGATTACCTTGTCGTGAGACAACTTCATTAAAGTAACTTATGATAGATTTATTTCCCGGGACATTAAGCATTCGATCGTTAACATGCGTATTGACCCAATTTAGAAGTTCCTCCGTGCCGTTTGGTATATCACAAATTTGTAGTGTATCTTGATGCTTCAAAATATAATCAATCATAATCATACATTGATTACCCATGTGACGAACTGTTTCTGAGTGATATAAATCGGTATTATACTCGATATTGATTGTATAGTCATCGCGATCTTCTTCAATGATGAAAGATAAATCAAATTTCGCCGTCACTGATTTGGGTTGAATGTGTGTTAATTTACTATGCCCAAAATGAGCATGATTCGTTTCATTGTTTTGTAGTACTAACATGACATCAAATAATGGATTCCGTGAGGCATCATGTGATTGATCTAAGTCATTTACTAAACATTCGAATGGGTATTCTTGATGCTCGTATGCCTCCAAACTCATTTCCTTAACCTCTTGTAAAAACTGTGTCCACATTTTATCAGGTGACGGTTGCCCTCTATATACCAACGTATTAGCAAACATGCCTAGCATTTGCTCCGTGCCTTTATGCATACGCGCACTCATCACACTACCGACAACAACATCATCTTTTCGAGCATATCTACTTAACAACGTCATGACCACACTCATAAAGAACATAAAATCAGTAATTTGATGCTTTTCTACATACTTTTGAAGTAGCTGTCTCATTTGTTGATTCATTGTAAATGACATCATTGCTCCATTTGTCGTTTTAATATTTGGTCTAACATAGTCTGTCGGTAAGCTTAAAATAGGTACTTCATCTTTGAATTGAGATAACCAATATTGTCTATGTTTCGTCATATCACGATGCGACATCCACTCACTATAGTCTTTATATTGCAATTTAAGTGGTAACAATAATTTATGTTGATAAAGTGCGTTAAGATCATTCATTAATTGTATATTACTCATACCGTCATTAATGATATGATGCGTATCTATAAAGAGGTATGCATGTAAGGGACTTCTAATGTATCTCACTCTAATTTGACTTGGCTTTTCCAAATTAAAAGGTGCTACAAATTGGCGCATGATTTCTTGTTCATCCGTAAAATGCGTGTTAACTTCTTCAAAGTCAACTGCAACATCTGCCACAATACGTTGTCGAACCTCATCATCTACAACAATATATTGTGTTCGTAAAATCTCATGTCGCGCTATCAAACGCTGCACTGCTTGTCGCAATTGAGCTACATTAAGTTCTGATGATAACCGCCATAAAAAAGGTACGTTATACACCGTATCTTTATGGTTTGATTTCCATAATAAATACATACGCTTTTGTGCAGAGCTCAGCACATAATCATCTTTAACTATAGTTTCTGGAATCACTTCATAGTTTTGTTCTTGAACCTTAGCAATCGCTTGTGCTAGTTCAAATACAGTTGGCTTTTGTAATAAATCACCAATTTGTAATCGTTTCCCAGTAGATGCCTCTATCCGATTCACCACTAACGTTGCTTTTAATGAATGGCCACCTAATTCAAAGAAATTATCATGAATACCTACTTGATTCACATGTAAAATATCTGCAAAAATTTGGCATAGCAAGTGTTCGGTATCTGTACTCGGTGCTACATAGGCATCCGTATCGACATAGTCCATGATAGGCAATGCCTTCTTATCTAATTTCCCATTAATAGTAATAGGAATTTGCTCAATATGCATGAAATTAACTGGTATCATGTACTCCGGTAAGGTCATACGTAATTGTGATTTAATCTTATTATGTGATAATGTATGCATCGCTTCATAATAAGCAACGATATACTGATCTTGATCATGATTTTGAACAATAACAACTGCTTTATTAATACCTTGTATACGCTCGAGCGCATGCTCAACCTCTGACAACTCAATCCTAAACCCTCGAATCTTAACTTGTTTGTCCTTTCGATATAAATAATCTATGTTGCCATCGGGTAACAAACGAACGATATCACCACTTCTATACATCAGCTGATTTATATTTGAATCTTTGATAAATTTATCTGCTGTCAATTCTGGCTGATTTAAATAACCTGCAGCTAACCCAAAGCCACTTGTACATAATTCTCCAGGAATACCAACGCCACACCGACGCTCGCCTTGCATGATATAAACATGAGTACCCAGAATCGGTTTACCAATAGGAATACGATTTGGAACTTTGTTAGGTATATTATACGTCGTTGTAAATGTTGTATTTTCAGTTGGTCCATAACCATTAATAATTTGAGGATGCTTCGGTTTTTGATTAAGCAAATCCACCCACTTAGCATTCAATACTTCTCCACCAATTAATAAATACTTTAACGGTACCAATACTTCTATTCGTTCACTAGCAATCTGATTAAATAATGAGGAGGTTAACCACATAGTATTAACGTCATTTTCATTGATTAATTGTTCTACCGCTATTGGATTTAATAATTGTTCTTTTTTAGCAACAATCAGCTTTCCACCATTGAGCAATGCACCATATATTTCAAATGTTGCAGCATCAAAGGCTATAGTTCCTGATAACAAAATCGTCGTCTCTTCATTTAATGGTACATAATGATTTTGATGGACCAAGCGAACAATACCTCGGTGCGGAATTAGTGTCCCTTTAGGGTTACCAGTTGTCCCCGACGTGTAAATAACATAAGCATGATCTTCTAACGTGTTACATTTAGAAAGATTATCAATATTTTTCCACGCTATCTTATTCAAATCAATGTGATTAATATTTTGTTTACCATTTTCATATAAAGCTTGGTACGTTATTACAACTTTAGGCGTTACATCTTTTAAAATGTACTCCTGACGATCACTTGGATAGTTCAGATCAATTGGCACGTAAGCCCCACCAGCTTTCAACACACCTATCATCGCTATTATCATCTCAATACTTTTTTCAGCTATGACAGCGACACGATCATTAGGTTCAACACCATACTGGTTTCTCAAACGGTGTGCTAAATCATTCGCGCGTGCATTCAATGTTTGATATGTTATAAACACTCCGTCAAATTGCACAGCGACATGATTCGGCGTTGCTTCAACTTGTTGCTCAAATAAGGTAACAACTGTTTGCGCATCATCTATCTCAGGCAAACTTAAATTGATATCGTCATATAATTGAATATCACGTTCTGTCATCAAATTAAGTTCATCTACAGTTGTTCGTTTATTTCCATTTTCTTCAGTAATTTGCAAATAAATATTTCGAACTAAGTCACTCAGCGTCTCGATTGAGAGCAAATCATATGCTGCACTGTTATATATAATTTTGAACCCGTGTTGATGTGGAAAAATTTCAATATCCGCTAAAGATGTATGTGCATCATGTATTTGATGTACATCCTCAATAACATCATTACAACAAGACATCATATGATGATAACAATGAAAAATAGTCTCTAGTGAAAGCGAAGACTTCGCGCACTGTAATTGCGACATATTTTGCAACACACATTTATTAAAATCTGTTGTAAAACGTTGACATACATCTTTTGCATCGATTGTTAACGTTAACGGCACAATATTTCCGTGTAAATCATTTGGTAAATGTGATGGTACATGTATACCTAATGTGACATCATGTTGTTGACTCATTATATGATTAGCTAAATACACACTAACAGCCAACGATGCCATATCTATTGATGTCATATCATCAATCAAATACGTTTGATATAAAGCTTGTTCAAATGGATGCTTAATTGGAAAATAACTATCAATATGGATGTCAGAGTTATTCTCTAACCGAAAATAGTTTGAGTCTAATGCTATATGCGATGCATCTTGATTGTCTTTATCATCATTTCTATTTATATGTGCATGCTGTCGAGTATTGTTAATAACAGTATTGCCACGATATGCATTGCATAAATCATCAAGAAAAATATCAATTTGACTATCATCGAAAATGGACACATGAAAATCTAATAGTATATATGCAGCATCAGCGAACTGAAACAATTTAACTTTGAATAAAGGTGAATCATTAAAATGGTAAGTACTTAATTCTTGCTTAAAAAAAGCTTCTAAATCATAGTTTGCGGAAGAAGATGGAACTTGTTTTATCTCAATAAAAGGCAGAAATTCATGAAGTATCATTGTTAAATTGTCATCGGTAGTAACATCAAAAAAATGTCTTATAGATGCATGTTGTTGCACAATTGTCGATAATGCATACATCATTTTAGTAGCTTCAACATTTTTAGCGAGTTTAACCCAATACGCATTACGGTGTGTCGTTGATTCTGTATTATTTTTGTATATACGAAAATATTCCTGTTGAAATCTCAAATTACCCATAATCATAAAAAGTCCTTCTTTCATATCATAATACTCATTACTTACTGAAATTGCATGATGATATGATAACCGACGAAATGTTAATTAACTCGTTATGTAATGATTAATATAAAACACCATTCGCAACATATGAGCGATATATTCTACCCTAAAATACATCTTGTATCATCGTTACAATTGGTATATTTTTCAATGTAAATTACATACATCTTCGATAAATAGCACACTACAACTCGTTAATCACTTTCTGTTGTTCACATCTCATTGCAAACTCAATATTGTTGTTACAAAATATCCATGAAGCAAGTTTATATTAAACAAACAACTCGCATAAAACAATTGTTATCCTTAAATTTCAACAAATTCTTAATAAATTTATCTCTATTTTAATTACGACCAAATTAATAGGTTTTCCATATAAAAAGATGCATAAAATAAATATTTAAATAAATTCAATTTGTATTCACTTGTTTTTGTCCCCCAAATACACCAGCAACAAGCATGCTAGCACCAATTGTTAAAACGATAAACATATACAGTCCCATTTGTAATGACGTTAAGAAAACACCCAACACAATCCCTAACCTAGCTAGTGTTTCTGAAAAATGAATACCTAATGCATTAACTGCACTATATGTTCCTCTTTTAGCTTTAGGAATAATTTTAAAGCGTTGTTCTGAAACTATAGGCGAATAAATAATTTCACCTACAGTCGCAATTATCATAAAAACAACTAATAAGCCAAACTGATTAAGATAGGTTAGACCACTATAGCCAACAATATAAATCAGCAAACCAGTGATTAAAGCTTTTTTAAAATCTATTTTCAATACAACTTTCGAGATTGAATACGTGAGTAAAATGACGACGACCGTATTAATCATTAGCAAGATTGCTAACATCTTAGCACCTGTAATATCATATGAACCTATACTTATTGTTTCAAACTGATCCTTTAGTCTAATAGCAATATATGAGGAGATTGAAAATTCACCCATCATGATGATACTGAACCCCGAAATCAATAACATATAATTACGGTCTTTCAAAACTAATTTATAACTGCGAAATATATTCATTATTTGTAATTTTTGATAACGACTTGCATGCCTCTTGTCATCACTTTGCTTTACTTGATTTCGGTCTTGAGGTAACCAAATATATAAAATAAAGAGTACAATTAAAAATATACAAGCTGCTATTAAGAAAAGTAGTAACATACTGTAGCCATACATCAAGCCACCTAACAATGCCCCAATAGCTACCGATAAGTTCGTCATCCAATAGCTAATCTTGTAAATATAATGTTCCACGTCTTCGGTAATTGCATCCATAATTAATGTGTCCATAACTGGGAATTGTAATCCCCAAACGATTGTAAATATGGCATATGCAACACAAAAACCAATAATTTGCCACAATTGATGTGACCCAAATACGCCCATGAACACAAGCATTATCACCATCGTCGCTTGATAAATAAGTACTAGCAACTTTTTCGGAAAAATCTCAATAAGGTAACCAGATATAATGGACAATGGAAATTTTAGAACCACTAAACCAACAAGATATATACCGACAATTGATTGACTTAACATATCTGTTAAATATAGTGCTATAAACGGTATAAATGCTGTCGTAATAATTAGCTGTAAAAAATTGCTAATCAATCGTACTTTCAAAGTCGTACTTAAGCGTTTCATTAATAACTACACCCCTATCCACATATATACAC
>NZ_JACYVY010000072.1:0-662 GCF_017151825.1 Staphylococcus sp. EG-SA-18 | reverse complement strand
TGGTTCTGTTGCAAAGTAAAAAAATATAGCTAACCACTAATTTATCATGTCAGTGTTCGCTTAACTTGCTAGCATGATGCTAATTTCGTGGCATGGCGAAAATCCGTAGATCTGAAGAGACCTGCGGTTCTTTTTATATAGAGCGTAAATACATTCAATACCTTTTAAAGTATTCTTTGCTGTATTGATACTTTGATACCTTGTCTTTCTTACTTTAATATGACGGTGATCTTGCTCAATGAGGTTATTCAGATATTTCGATGTACAATGACAGTCAGGTTTAAGTTTAAAAGCTTTAATTACTTTAGCCATTGCTACCTTCGTTGAAGGTGCCTGATCTGTAATTACCTTTTGAGGTTTACCAAATTGTTTAATGAGACGTTTGATAAACGCATATGCTGAATGATTATCTCGTTGCTTACGCAACCAAATATCTAATGTATGTCCCTCTGCATCAATGGCACGATATAAATAGCTCCATTTTCCTTTTATTTTGATGTACGTCTCATCAATACGCCATTTGTAATAAGCTTTTTTATGCTTTTTCTTCCAAATTTGATACAAAATTGGGGCATATTCTTGAACCCAACGGTAGACCGTTGAATGATGAACGTTTACACCACGTTCCCTTAATATTTCAGATATATCACGATAACTCAATG
>NZ_JACYVY010000071.1:0-689 GCF_017151825.1 Staphylococcus sp. EG-SA-18 | reverse complement strand
TAAATCAACATGTATGTATTATTAGATTGAAAAAAGAGTATTATTATAATTTTTTTGGACAGTATCTATTATCAAGAAAAGGTAAAAGGAAAATTTTCCTTGCACAAAGTGGAGGTAGTCGAGAAGGACTAAACTTCAAAGAAATTGCTAATTTAAAAATCTTCACCCCAACTATATTTGAAGAGCAGCAAAAAATAGGCGAATTCATCAGCAAACTTGACCGACAAATTGAATTAGAAGAACAAAAACTTGAATTACTTCAGCAACAGAAAAAAGGCTATATGCAGAAAATCTTCTCGCAAGAATTGCGATTCAAAGATGAGGAAGGTAAAGATTATCCAGATTGGAAATCAAAATCAATTCAAGAAATATTTGAGAATAAGGGTGGCACTGCTCTAGAAACAGAATTTAATTTTGACGGTAATTATAAAGTTATAAGTATAGGAAGTTATTCTATAAATAGCACTTATAATGATCAAAATATAAGAGTCAATAAAAATAAAAAAACTGAAAAATATATTTTATCAAAAGGCGACTTAGCAATGGTATTAAATGATAAAACAAAAGATGGGAAAATTATAGGTAGAAGTATATTTATAGATAAAGATAATCAATATATTTATAATCAAAGAACTGAAAGATTAATACCATTTGCTGAAAATGATAATAAATTTTTATGGTTCTTAATG